>NZ_JBSGDY010000147.1:0-15894 GCF_053602615.1 Micromonospora sp. NPDC004336 | reverse complement strand
GGCCCCGGCTCGCGGCGACGCGGCCGGGCGCCCGCAGCGCCGCCTCGCGGCACCCCTGCACCTGGTAGCCCGCCGCGCCGGTGCCGGCGGCGTAGCAGAGCAGGTATTCCCCGGACGAGACGGGCCGCAGCGAGAACCGGCCACCCCGCCCGACCGCGCCGGTCACCCCGCCCACGGCCGGCAGCGCGGCGGCCGGCACGGTGAACGGGGCGTACGGCACCTGCTCGGGCGGCGGGGCGGCGCCGACGCTGGTCCGCCGCCAGAACTCGGGCGCCGTGGCCGCCGGCACCGCGAGCACGGTGCCGCCCCTGGTGGCCGCGCCGCCGGCGTCCGACTGGTCGGAGGCGTCGCGCATCGTGCCGAGCACCTCGTCGCCCTGCGGGCGGGGTGCGCCGAAGGGCCCCCGGCCGGCGGCCCAGAGCGCGGCGGCCACCACGGCGGCGACGAGCACGACGGCACCGAGGCCGGCGGCGACGAGTGCCACCGGCCTCCGTGCCCGGGTGTCGGTCACTGGAACTCGAACTCCGTACTGTGCCGGGTGCCGTCGGCCAGGGTCACCGTCAGCCGGTGCCGGCTGCCGGCCCAGGACTCCGGGGTGTCGATGTTGAGATGGTACGACCCGAGGGTCGAGATCCACCGGTACCCGGCCCCGGGCGTATCGAAGGTCGCCGAGACGACCGCCGACTCGCCGGGCTTCTCGCCGCCGACGGTCCACTTGGCCGGGATGGTTCGGCCGGCCGCCACGACGGTCAGCCCGTCCGGGTCGATCGGCGGCCGGAAACCGCCGAACTCGTACCGGGGGGTGGGCGCGGGCAGCCGGGAGACGTTGACGGTGATCTCGCGGGTCACCGTCTGGCCGGCCGCGTCGGTCACCGTGGCGCTGATCCGGTGGGCCCCCTCGCTGAGCCGGTCGGCGCTGGTCAGCAGCACCCGGCCCGTGCCGAGGGCGCCGTCGCGGTCGGACCGCCAGGTCACGGCGCCGTCGTCCAGCAGGCCGGCCTCCGCGTCGTACGCCCCGGCGTCCAGCCGGATCGTCTGCGTGCCGTGGTAGGCGGCGCCGTCGGCGGGGTTCCGGACGGCCAGCTGGGGCGCGGCGTCGGGCATCGCGAAGGGTTCGGAGGTGACCACGGCGGCGTCGAGCCCGTGCGAGGCGATCACCCGGACCAGCGCGGTCGGCGACCCGGGCACCATCCACCGGGGCGCGGTCGCCTCGGTGGCCGCGGTGTCGGCCGCGTAGGTGCGCCAGCTGCCACCGTCGTCGGCGCTGTACTGGGCGGTGTACGTCGGCGCGTGCGGGCCGGCGTGCTTGCCCTTCCAGCTCAACCGGACGGTGTCCCCGTCCCGGTCGACCGCGGCGGTCGGCCGGTCGGCGTCCGGCCTCTTCCGCTCGGCGGCCAGGGCGCCGACGACGCGGCCGTCGTGCAGCACGACCGCCCGGGCGGCCGAGTCGGGCACCGCCGGCACCGTCAGCTCGAACGTGCCGACGGTGCGCTCGTCCCTGCCGTCGCCGCCCGGCGGCTCGTCGCTCTCCTGGAGCCGGGGCTGGAAGCGCACCCGGTGCAGCACCCGGTCGTCGGCGTCGAGCACCCGCAGCTCGTAGCCGCCCTCGGGGTCGTCCGTGGCGGCGGGGGCGCCGAAGGCGGGCATGGTCGGCCGGAAGGCGGCGGTGCCGGCGGCGGTGTCGACCGTGCCGCGCAGCACCACCGAGGCCGGGTCGGCGGCGGTCGCCGCACCGGCGCCGCTCGCCGTGCCGCCGGTCGCCTCGGGGGAGAGCCGGCCCTCGTACAGCGCCCGGTAGTCCCGGGCGTCGACCCAGCGTCCCTGGCTGTCGGCCCTGGTGGAGTTGCAGTAGCTCATCATCGGGTACGTGGCGTGCGGCGAGGTGATGGCGAGCCCCTCGTGGTCGCCGAAGTACCGCGCCGAGACACCCCAGATCTCGCGGTCCCGGTCGCCGTTGGGCCCGAGGGTCGGCCGGTCGCCCTGGCTGGTGCCGGTCCAGTGGGGGTAGTCGTCGGTGAAGGTCCCCGCGACCTCACCGCACCAGCCCCGCTTGGCGCCGAGCACCGGGAAGGTACGGCCGTTGCGGTCGGCGTTGACGACGTGCTCGCGGCCCAGCGAGTGCGCCACCTCGTGCGCGCCCCGGTTGCGGGCGTATCCCGTCCCGTACAGCCCCTGCGCGCCGGCGAGCCAGCCCGAGGAGACCGGGGCGCCGATCGCGCCGGCCATTCCGCCGCCGCCGTCGCCGAGGATCGCGGCGTGGTACTGGGTCCGCGGGTCGACCTCGCGGGCCCGGACGTTGGCCCACCAGTCGATCCAGAGCCGGCCGTTGATGTCCTCCAGGCCGTCGTCGCCGTCCTCGGGCCGCTCGTCGAGGCGTAGCGTCTCGAAGGAGGCGTTGGCGTTGCTGACCGGGAACGCGTCGTGCATCCGCTGGTACTGCTCGAAGAGGTCCGTGAAGGTGGGCTCCCGGACGGTGCCGTTCTCGGTCCAGCTCGCCGCGAAGAGCTTCACCCGCAGTCGGCCGCCGGGTCGGAACTCGACCTCGGTGCCGCAGTCGGCCGTCCACCGGCCGCCCTCGCAGTGCACCCCGCCGGGCAGTTCCGGGACCAGCCTGATCCGCCCGCTGGCCCAGGTCGCCGGCAGCGCGAAGTTCAGGCTGCCGGCGAAGCGTTCCCGCCCGGCGGCCGGGTCCGGGCCGACGACGATGTCGGTGGCGCCGATCGGGGTCAGCGGGCTGCCGGGCAGTTCCTGGCCGTCCCGGTAGCCGCGCAGCCGGCCGCTGGTGCGCACCTCCTGGCTGTCGGCCGTCTTGAAGAAGGCCCGGACGACGGTCGACTTGGCCTGGATCAGCGGGACGCTGTTCTGCCAGTCCTGCACGGCCTGGTTGACCTCGATCGCCGCCAGGTCGAGGGCGTAGTTCAGGCACCCGGAGACCAGCGAGGAGAACTCGGCGATGCCGCGGGCGGCGTTCACCCGGCCGCCGCCGAAGACGTGCGGGCCGTAGACGGCCCGGGCCTGTTCCTCGGTGAACACGACGCCGGTGAGGGCGAGCACGTTGTACCGGTCGACGCCCTTGTCCTTGGCGTACCGCACGGCGTCGGCGAGGTCCGCGCCGGCGCTCGGTTCGCCGTCGGTGGACATGCACATCGACCAGGTCGTGTCCGACCGGCCGGCGGCGGCGAGGTGGTCGGCGCCGGCCTGGATGGCGTCGCCCGGGTTGGACAGGTCGTCGAGCCGCTTGACGGCCCGCAGGCGGGTGGCGAGGCCGGCCACCGCGTCCTCGTCGGTGAGCCGGGTCAGCGGGACCTCCAGGCGGGTGCCCTCGGCCACGTCGCTGCCGGAGTACTGGACGACTCCGACCGCGACCCGGTCGGAGCGGGGGAAGACCAGCGGGTCCTCGATGGCGCGGGCGAAGCCTTCGAGCTGCACCTGCCATTCGGCGTCGGTGACGGAGAGCGATCCGTCGACGAGGAGCATCAGGTCGGTGGGCGGTCGGGACGGCGTGGGCGCGGCGGTCGCGACACCGGGCACGCCCACCCCGGTGAGGGCGAGTGTGAGCACGGTGGCGACGGCGGCGAGGCGTCTGCGGCTGGGTCTGCGGTGCACGGCTCTCCCTAGGTCCGGCATCAGCGACTGCGTCGCACGGGACCCGGCGGCACGGTCGGCCACGGCCGGCGTGCGCGCGCCCGGTCCCCGTGACGGGCGCCCCTGCAGTCTGGCGGCCGGAGCCCGGAGAGTCATCGAAATATCTGGATGGCGACACCGGACTGCGCCGGCCGTCCGTCGAGCCGGGTGCCGGGCGCCGTCGATGCCGGAATTCGGCGCCTCGGTCGTCCGGTTCGGACGCCCGGCGATGGGCGGCCCGTTTTCGGCGTGCGTACGCGCGTCTCCCGGCGCCCCGCGCACTCGCCCGACGCGGGTGGCGCGCGCCCGCCATTCCGATGGGCCGCCATAAACGCGTCGGCGGCGGGCCGAGTGGCGACCCGCCACGTGCCGTTGTGTCGTTTACGCTGGTCGGCGCGGTGGTCGCCGAGCAAGCGGCGTCCCGCAAGTTGCAGGACGAATTGGCGCGCGCGTTCCCGACGACGTGAATCCGCGAATAGACGCATTGATGCACAGCGATATTGACTTCATCTCGTAATTGACGCACCGTGAGGGCGCGCGGCGGTAACCGGACCCGGTCGGGCGTTCGGCGATCCGTGGCGCGCGGTCATGGCACTCCAGGAGGCGGTCATGCGATTGGATCCGTTCGTGGGGGCGTACCTGTCCGATCCGGCGCACGTGTGGCGGCGACTGCTCGACGACTCCGGCGGGGTGCACCACGACCCCGAGCTGGGGCTGTGGTTGATCACCAGGCACGCCGACGTCCGCCGCGCGCTCGGTGACGTCGCGACGTTCGGCAACGCCCTCACCCTCGCCCCGGTCTACGACGTCTGCCCCGAGGCGATGGACATCGTCGCCCGGATCGACGCGCCGCCCACCACCGCCGCCGCGGATCCTCCGGTGCACCCCAGGACGCGCCGGGCCCTGCGGGCGACGTTCGCCAACACGCCCGAGCGCGTCGAGCAGCGGTACGGCCCGATCGTCCGACGCCGGGTCGACGAACTGGTGCGCCGGCTCGCCGCCCGCGCCGGCGGGCGAGCCGATCTCGTCGCGGAGTTCACCACCGAGCTGCCCCTGCTGGTGGTGCTCGACATCCTCGGTGTGCCGGCGGAGGACGTCGGCCGCGTCAGGGCCTGGGCGGACGGCCAGATCGCGCTGATCTGGGGGCGGCCGGAGCCGGCCGAGCAGGTCCGGCTCGCGCGCGGGCTGCTGGAGTTCTGGCACTACTGCCAGGGCCTGGTGCGCGCCCGACTCGACGGTGGCCGGCGCGGCGACGACTACGTCGGGCAGTTGCTGGCGTATCGCGACGGCGACGACGAGGTGCTCACGGTGGCCGAGGTGTCGAGCATCGTGTTCAACCTCCTGGTCGCCGGGCACGAGACGACCGCCGGGCTCCTCGCCCACGCGTTCGACCAGGCGCTGTCGGTCCCGGGCCGGTGGCGGGAGATCGGGGCGGACCCGCGGCGCGTCCCCGCGTTCCTGACCGAGACGCTGCGGTACGCGCCCGCCATCGACGGCTGGCTGCGGGTGACCCGCCGGCCGGTGACCCTGGGTGGCGTCACCGTCCCGGCCGGGGCACGCTGCCTGCTGCTCATCGGCGCCGCGAATCGCGATCCGGCGGTGTTCGCCCGTCCGGAGCAATTCGATCCGCACCGCACCGACGCCGACGGCCACCTGTCGTTCGGGCACGGAGCGCATTTCTGTATCGGCGCGGCATTGGCGCGACTGGAGGCACAGGTGGCGCTGACCCGGCTCGCCGAGGCAATTCCCGGCCTCCGTCCGACCGCCGGACACCGCCGTTCGTACAAAGCCAATGTCGCGTTCCGGGCGCACCGGAGCCTGCCCGTGGTCGTCGACGTGGCGGTGCCGTCCGGTGCGCCGGCGGCGTCCGTCGCCGGATGACCGGCGGCCCGGTGGCGGTGCCGCGCCGGCCCGGTCCGGTGCCCGGCGGCGGCGCGGGCGCCCTCGTCGCCCCGGTGGCACGCGGGCGCGTTCCGGCACGCGCCGAGGTGCCGCGGCGACCGTCGCGGACGCCCGACCTGCGGTCGACGACCACTGTGCGAAGTCACGTCTTCACACCCGTCGGCTCCTGGGTTAAGAATTGTCCCCTGCGAATGTCCAGTCATCGCCCAAACTCAATTTGACGCTGGTCCCGATGCCAGTCGATCGGCGTCGCGAAGGTGAACACATGGATCGCACGCCCCCGTCGAGCGCCGCCGGCTCCGGTGCCATCCACCGGTTCCGTTCCGAACTGCGCGCCTGGCGCGCCCGGCGGGGGCTGACCCAGCGTGCGCTGGCCGAGCGGGTGCGGTTCAGCCGGGAGACGGTCGCCGCGGTCGAGTCCGGACGCCGGTACGGCAGCCACGAGTTCGCCGTCCGCTGCGACGAGGTGCTCGGCACCGGTGGTCGCCTGGCGGCGCTGTGGCCGCAGGTCGCGGCGGAGCAACTGGCGGCGGACGGCCGCCGGGGCCCCCGGCTCGGGGAGGTGGCCCGGCTCGATCCGGCCCTCGCGCCGCCGGCGCCACGGCGGGACGCGCGCGATCCGGAAGCGGTCGTCGCGGCCATCGACGAGCTGCGGGAACTGATCGACCAGGTGCTCAGCGTCCAACCGGAGCCGGACGTCCCGCCGCGCCCCTCGGGCGGGCGGTCCGGGCGTTCCTGACCTGCGCGGCGGCCGGCGGGCACCGCTCGGGCGGGTGCTGCTGACGCTGGGTACAGATGCTGGTACGGGCTGTTTGTACCACCGTCAGGTCTGGTCTGCGGGCGCGGGTTCCGGCGGAATGAGACGTGCATACGGCAAGGTGCACATAGGCCGTCTTAGATGAGTCGCGGGAGTCAGTCTTGGCGTCGAGCACGAGGTCCCACGCGGCCCGACCCTACCCGACCCGCCGCCGCGGTTGGAAGATCGCCACCCGGATGCGCCTCATCGTCGTCGCCCCGCTGGTCGCCGTGATGGGCTTCGCCGGCCTCGCGCTGACCGAGAGCGCCCGGCAGACGACCCGGGCGAGCGACCTGGGCACCCTGGCGCGGCTCGGCGCCGAGGCGGGCGACCTGGCCCACCGGCTGCAACGCGAGCGCGTCGTCGCCGCCGACCTGCTCAGCCGCGGCGCGTCGGAGCAGCAGGAGGCGTTCGCGGACGCCACCGCCGCCACGGACGCCGCCGTGGCCCGCTACCGCCGCCAGCGCGACCAGGCGCCCTCCGGCGCCGCCGCCAACCGGACCGCGCTGCAACGGATCGACCTGGCGCTGGAGGGCCTGCCGCCGCTGCGCGCGCAGGTGCGCACGGCGGCGCACGCCTCGGTGTCGGCGATGACCTTCAGCTACCGGATCGCGATCGCCGACCTGATCAGCCTCCGCGAGAGCGTCACCCTCGGCGTGGTCAACGCCCCGATCGCGGACGGCATGCGCGCCTCCGCCGCGCTGTCCAAGGTGGCCGAGGCGGTCGGGCAGCAGCAGGTCGCCGTCCTGCGCGCCATCGCGGCGGACGGGCTGACCCCCGCCATGCAGCAGGACATCGCCGCGGCCCGGTCCGGCTTCACCGAGTCCAGCCTCTCCTTCCTGGCGCTGGCCCGGCCGGCGTGGCGGGGCTGGTGGGAACAGGCGGGCAGCGGCGAGGACGCCCTGCTGCTGCAACGGATGCAGGACGAGGTGTCGAGGACCCGGTCGGGAAGCCGGCTGCGACTGGACCCGGCCGCCTGGGTCACCGCCACCCAGCAGTGGTCCGTCCGCCTGGCCGAGCTGCGCCAACGGGTCGACGCGACGGTGCTCGACGACATCCGCGGCGCCCACGCCGACCAGCGGCGGCGTACGGCCGTGGAGGCGGCCGCCGCGGTGGCGGCCCTGCTGCTCACCGCCCTGGTCACCTGGGCGGTGGCCCGGCAGATCACCCGGCGCCTGCGGCGGCTGCGGGACGCGGCGAACACGGTCGCGTTCGAACGGCTGCCGCAGGTGGTGGCCCGGCTCCAACACCCCGGCAGCTCGTCGACGGACCCGGACGAGCTGGCCCAGCGGCAGTCCGCCGAGACGCTGGAACCGTCCAGCGGGGACGAGATCGGCGAGGTGGGGGAGGCGTTCGCCGCCGTGCACCGGGCCGCCGTGCGCACCGCCGCCGAGCAGGCGGTCATGCGGGCCAACACCGCCGACATCTTCATCCACCTCAGCCGCCGGGAGCAGCGGCTGGTCGACGCCGTGCTGGCGCAGGTCGACAAGGTCGAGCGGGACGAGACCGACCCCGAGCGGCTGGACCAGCTCTACACGCTGGACAACCTGGCCACCCGGATGGGGCGGATCAACGCCAGCCTGCTGGTGCTCGGCGGGGTGGGCGTCGGGCGGGTACGCCAGCACGACGTGCCGCTGCAACAGGTGCTCCAGGCGGCGCAGAGCCAGATCGAGCACTACGCCAGGATCCGCCTCGGCCTGGTCGACGGTGACGTCGCCGTCTCGGCCGACGCCGTCGACGAGGTCGTGCACCTGCTGGCCGAGCTGATGGACAACGCCACCGGCTACTCCCCGCCGGGCACGGAGGCGTGGGTGACCGGCCGCAGCCTCGGCGACCGGGTGGTCGTCCAGGTCAGCGACGAGGGCGTGGGCCTGTCCCCGCAGCGGCGCCAACAACTCAACGACCTGCTGGCCCGCCCGCCCGCCATCGACGTCGCGGCCGTGCGGGCGATGGGACTGGTCGTCGTGGGACAGCTCGCGGCCCGGCTGGGCGTGGCCGTCCAGCTCCGTCCCGGGCCCCGGCGCGGCACCATCGCCGAGGCGGCGCTCCCCGGGACGATCATCCGCCCGCTGCCCCCGGAGGAGTTCCTGCTCACGCCCACCCGGCCGTCCCGGCGCGCGGCCCGGACCACGGCCGTGCCGGCGGCGTACCAGGCCGCGCCGCCGGAACCGTGGGCCGGCCGGCCGGCGGCCGAGGGGGCACTGCCGGTGGCGCCGGTGTTCCGTCCCGCGCCGACGCCGCCCGCGCGCGGCGACGAGCCCACCGAGGAACTCGTCATCTTCGAAGAGGTCAACCACTGGTTCCGGGCCGGCCACGACGACGGCGCGAACGGGACGCGGTGGGCCGGCCCCGCCGACGACGCCTGGCGCACCGCCGCCCGGGCCGACGCGCCCGAGGTCGTCGCCACCACCACCGCCGGCCTGCCCCGGCGGCAGCCGCAACGGCACCTGGTGCCGGGCGGCGTCACCGTGCCGAGGCAGCGCTCCGAGCACCGTGATCCGGCCCAGGTGGCAACCGCGATGGCCGCGTACGCGCGGGGCGTCGCCGGCCGCCGGCCCAATCTGATCAACAACTGACCCGACAGGGAGAGCACGTGACCGACGAACAGGATCTCGGCTGGCTGCTGGACGCCTTCGCCGAGCGCGCCACCGAGGTCAGCCATGCGATCGCGATCTCCGCCGACGGCCTGATGGTGGCCGCCACCCGGGGCCTCCCGCCCGACCGGGCGGACCAGCTGGCGGCGACCGGCAGCGGGCTGGTGAGCCTGCTGCGCGGCGCGGCCGCCTTCTTCGACGCCGGGGCGGTGATCTCCAACGTCACCCAGCTCGAGGGCGGCTTCATGTTCTCGATGGCCTTCAACGACGGCGCGTCCCTGCTCGTGCTCGCCGACCCCCAGTGCGACGTCGGCAAGGTCTCCTACGAGATGACCGAGCTGGCGAACCGCATCGGCGACGCGCTCACCCCCGCGGCCCGGGCGGCGCTCAGCCGCAGCCGCTGACATCCGGCCTCCCCGCCGGAACCCCATCCCCTCGCAGGAGAAGACATGTCTCTGACCACCCCCGGGCGCCGCCGTGCCCGCGTCGCGGCGCTGCTCGCCGCCGTCCTGTTCGCCAGCACCGCCTGCGCCGACGACGGACCCGGCTCCGGGCCCGCCGGATCGATCAAGATCGGCCTGCTGGCGTCGCTGTCGGGCACCTACCAGGCGGTCGGCAAGGAGATCCGCGCCGGCTTCGAGCTCTACCTGGCCACCCACGACGGCAAGCTCGGCGGCCGGAAGGTGGACCTGGTCGTCGCCGACGAGGGCAACGGCGCCGCGACCGCGGTGCCCGCCGCGACGAAGCTGCTCAAGCAGGACCGCGTGGTCGCCCTCACCGGGATCGTCGGCGGCGGCTCGGTGGCCGCGGTCTACCCGCTGCTCAACGAGACGAAGGTGCCGTTCGTCGGCTCGAACGGCCGGCCCGAGCTCAAGGACGTCTCCCGCGTCTGGCACACCTCCTACCTCTCCGACGAGCCGGGCGAGGCGATCGCCCGCCACGTGCGCGACAACGTCAAGGGCAGCGTCTACGCCATCGGCCCGGACTACCAGGGCGGCTGGGACGAGCTGCGCGGCTTCACCGACGCGTTCGCCGCGGCCGGCGGCGAGCTGGCCAACCCCGACGGCAAGACCACCTTCACCCCGTTCCCGGCGACCACGAACTTCACCCCGTACTTCGCCCGGATCAAGGCCTCGGGCGCGAACGCCGTCTACACCTTCTACGCCGGCAGCGCCGCCGTCGACTTCGTCAAGCAGTACGCCCAGTCGGAGATCCGGGACCTGCCGCTCTACGCCGCCGGGTTCCTCACCGAGGGCGGGGTGCTCGACGCCCAGGGCGAGGCCGCCCGGGACATCTACTCGGTGCTCAACTACTCGCCCGACCTCGACAACGCGGAGAACCGCGCCTTCGTGGCCGCCTGGAAGACCAAGAACGACGGCTCCCCGACGACGTACGCGATGGCCTCCTACGACGCCGCGGCCGTGCTCGACCGCGCCATCGCCGCCGCCGGGAACGACCCGACCCCGGAGAGCGTCAACGCGGCCATCGGCCAGCTCGGCCAGATCGCCAGCCCGCGCGGCACCTGGCAGTTCTCGCCCACCACCCACGCGCCGGTGCAGAAGTGGTACCTGCGGCAGGTGCGCCAGGACGGCCGGGCGCTGTCGAACACCGTCGTGGGTGACCTCGCCACCGTCGGCGGGTGAACGCCGTGGCGGCCGACACGCGAATCGATCCGTACCTGGTCCCCGCGCTGGACGGCGTGGCCTACGGGCTGCTGCTCTTCGTCGCCGCAGCCGGGCTGGTGCTCTGCTTCGGCGTCGCCGGCATCCTGAACCTGGCGCACGGCACCCTGTACGCGATCGGCGGGTACACCGCCGCCGCGCTGCTCGACGGCGGCTGGCCGAGCCTGCTGCTGGCCCTGGCGGTCGGGGTGGTCGGCGCCACCGCGGCCGGCGCACTGGTCGCCGCCCTGCTCACCCGAGTCGCCGCGCGCAACCACCTCACCCAGGCGCTGCTGACCTTCGGGGTGGCGTTGGCCGGCGGCAGCCTGCTCGTGGCCGCGTTCGGGCCGGACGACCCGCCGGTGCGCGTGCCTGCCGCGTTGGACGGGTCGGTCTCCGTCGCCGGGCACCGCTACGCCGCGTACCGCCTGGTCTTCATCGTCGTCGCGGCCGTGCTCGCCGGCCTGCTGCACCTCGCGGTGCGCCGCACCCGGGCCGGGATGCTGGTCCGCGCGGCCGTCGACGACGCCGAGATGGTGGCCGTGCTCGGGGTGAGCCCGGCCTGGATCCGGGTGGGCGTGCTCGCCGCCGCCGGGGCGCTGGCCGGCGCGGCGGGCGTGCTCGGCGCGCCGATCATCGGTCCCGGGCCGGACACCGCCGACGCGGTGCTGCTGCTGTCGCTGGTGGTCGTCGTCCTCGGCGGCCTCGGGTCGATGACCGGCACCCTGCTGGCCGCGCTGGCCGTCGGGCAGATCCAGACCCTCGGGGTGGCGCTGGCGCCGGCCGCCGCCCCGTTCCTGCTCTTCGCCGCCATGGCCGCGGTCCTCGCCGTACGGGCACGCGGCCTGGCCGCGGCCCGGAGGGCGACGTGAGGCGGGAGGCGGTGCGCGCGCTGCGGCGCGGCGTCGCCGTCCTCGTCCTGGCGGGCCTGGTGCTGGCGCCGTGGGCGGTCGACGACTACACCGTGGCGCTGCTCGCCCGCACCCTCGCGCTCGGCCTGGTGGGGGTGAGCGTCGCCCTGCTCACCGGCGTGGCCGGGCTGCCCACCCTCGGGCAGACCGCCCCCTACGCGGCCGGCGCGTACGCCAGCGCGGTCCTCGGCAGCCGGCTCTCCGACGTGGGGGTGGTGCACCTGGCCGTCGCGGCGGCGGCCGGGGCGGCGCTGGCCGCGGCGACCGTCCCGCTCGTGGTGCGCGCCCGGGGGGTGGTCGTCCTGATGATCACCCTGGCGGTCGGCGAACTCGTGGTGACCCTCGCCGGCCGGTGGCGGTCGGTGACCGGCGGCACCGACGGGCTGGCCGGGGTGCCGCCGGCGCGTCCGCTGTGGGGGCTGCCGCTGCTGGCGACCGACCGGGCGCGCTACCTCTACACCCTGGTGGTCGTCGCCGTGCTGGTCGGCGCGGTGCTGCTGGTCCTGCGCACCCGGGTCGGCCTGCTGCTGCGGGCCGGCCGGGACGACGAGGCGCGGCTGCGGGCCAGCGGCCACCGGGTGCCCGCGCACGTCGCCGGCGTGCACGTGGCGGCGGGCGCCGTCGCGGGCGCCGCGGGGTCCCTGCTCGTGGTGGCCCAGCAGTTCATCTCGCCGGCCGACTTCGGCTTCGACACCTCCGCGCTGCTGCTGCTCGGGGTGGTGATCGGCGGTACCGCGTCGGTCGGCGGCGCGCTGGTGGGCGCCGCGATCGTCATCGCCGGGCGGGACTGGCTCTTCGGGGCGCTGCCCGGGTACGCGCCCCTGGTGCTGGGGGTGGCGTTCGTCGTCACCGTCCACCTGCTCCCCGGCGACGGGCACCGGCCGCCGGCCGTGCGGGGGCGGCTGCTCCCGGGCCGGCCGGCGCGGCCCGCCGATCCCGCCCCGGAGCGGCCCGCGACGACGGGAGCACGCGCATGACGCCGCTGCTGTCCGCCCGGGGCGTCACCGTCCGGTACGGGTCGCTGGCCGCGCTCGACGGGGTCGACCTGCGGGTCGACCTCGGCCAGCGGCACGCCCTCATCGGGCCCAACGGCGCCGGCAAGACCACCCTGCTCGACGTGCTCGGCGGGGCCGTCCCGGCCGGCGGTGGCCGGGTGCACCTCGCCGGCCGCGACGTCACCCGGCTCGGTCCGGCGGCCCGCGCCCGGCGCGGCATCGGCCGGATCCACCAGCGCCCCGCCGTCTGGTCGAGCCTCACCGCGACCGAGAACGTGGTGGTGGCGGCGCTGCCCCACGCGGTGCGGCCCGGCCGGTGGCGCCCGGGCGCGAAGCGCGCCGCCGCCGAGCGCACGGCGGGTGCCGTGCTGGAGCGGCTGGGCCTGCGCGACGTCGGCGACGTCCCCGCCGGTCGGCTCGCCCACGGGCAGCGGCGCCAACTGGAGATCGCCATGGCCCTGGCCGGCCGGCCCCGGCTGCTGCTGCTCGACGAGCCGGCCGCCGGGCTCTCCGCCGTCGAGGTCGGCGGGCTGGCGGAGTTCCTGCGGAACCTGCCGCGCGCCGTCGCGGTGCTGCTGGTCGAGCACCGGCTCGACCTGGTGTACGCGCTCTGCGACCGGGTGACCGTGCTGCGCGACGGCCGGACGGTGGCCACCGGGACGCCGGCCGAGATCCGCTCCTCCGATCCGGTCCGGCAGGCCTACGCGGAGGGGGTGTCCTGATGCTGCGGACGGAACGGCTCTGCGCCGGCTACGCCGGCGGGATCGTGCTGCACGAGGTCAGCCTCGACGTGGCGGCGGGCACCGTGCAGGCGGTGGTGGGTCGCAACGGCGCGGGCAAGAGCACCCTCGTGCACGCCGTCGCCGGGCTGGTGCGGCCCTCCAGCGGGCGCGTCGAGATCGGGGGGGTGCAGGTGGCCGGCCGGCAGCCGCACCGGATCGCCCGGTGCGGGGTCGGGCTCGTCCCGCAGGGCCGGCGGGTCTTCTCCCGGCTGACGGTGGCCGAGCATCTCGTCCTCGCGGCCGCGCCGTGGCGGGCCGCGACGCCGGGCGGCGAGGGGTGGACGGTCGCGCGGATCCTGGAGCTGCTGCCGCGGCTGGCGGCCCGGCTGCGTCACCGCGGCGACCAGCTCTCCGGCGGCGAGCAGCAGATGCTGGCGATCGCCCGGGCCCTGCTCGGCCAGCCCCGGGTGCTGCTGCTCGACGAGCCGTGCGAGGGGCTCGCCCCCGACCTGGCGGCCCGGGTGCGGGACCTCGTCGGCGCCCTCGCCAGGACGGGGCTGACCGTGCTGCTCGTCGAACAGCAGCTTCCGTACGCCATCGAGGTCGCGGACCGGATCGCGGTGCTCGAGTACGGCCGGGTGGTCTACGACCGGCCGGCGGACGAGGCCCGGGCCGACCCGGGCCGACTGGCGGCGATGCTCAGCGTCGCCGCCGTCGCGGAGCCGCCGGCTCCCCGACCGGTGCCCGGGCTCTGGGCCGGCTCCGCGCACCTGACCCGACCATCCTGGACAGGGGTGAGCAACGATGCCGACAGACATCCGTGACACCGAGTACACCTTCGACAACGGCTCCCCGGAGGCGGTGCCCCAGCTACGGGCGCTGGAGTCGTTCCTCGACCCGGTGACCTCGGCCCGGCTCGCCGCTCCGGTGCTGGCTCCGGGCGGCGTGTGCTGGGAGATCGGCGCCGGTGGCGGCTCGGTCGCCCGGAGCATGGCCGAGGCCGTCGGCGCGGCGGGACGCGTGCTGGCGACCGACATCGACACCGCGCGCCTCGCTCCGGCGGCCAACCTCGACGTCCGCCGGCACGACGTGCGCACCGAGCCGCCCCCCGGGGACGACTTCGACCTGATCCACGCCCGCCTGGTGCTGCTGCACCTGCCGGAGCGGCGGCGCGTGCTGACGTCGCTGGCCGGCGCGCTGGCCCCCGGCGGGTGGCTGGTGATCGAGGAGTTCGACTGCACCGCGCCGCTGCGCGTGCTGACCGCGCCGAGCGACGACGCGGCGAAGCTCTTCGCCCAGGTGACGGACGCGATGCTCGGCATCCTGCAGAGCCACGGCGCGGACCTGGCCTGGGCGCAGGACGTGCACGGCCATCTCGCGGCGGCGGGCCTGGTCGACGTCGACACCGTCACCCACTCGCAGAGCTGGCCCGGTGGCTCGCTCGGGGCGTCGCTGTACGAGACGAACTCCCGGCAGCTGGAGCCGGAACTTCTCGAGGCGGGGGTGTCGCCCGGCCAACTGGAGGCGTTCCGCAGGCTGCTGCGCGACCCGGGGTTCGCCGTGCTGTCGTACCAGTTCGTGTCGACCCGGGGCCGACGTCCGGTGTGACGTGTGCGGCGGGACCCCTCGCCCGTTGCGCAGTCGCGCCGGCGGGCCGGTCGGCGGGACGCTCGTCGTGGCGTCGCGCCGACCGGCCGTACCCGGTCCAGGCGTGGAAACCGGGCCGCCTGGGTATCACCGCCGGCCATGAGCACGAGCACCGGGTCCGCGACCGTCGGCAGGGTCGCGGTCGTCGCCCACCGCAGGAAGACCCTCGGCGGCGGCCTCGACGAGCTGCGCGCGGAACTGGCCGGCGCCGGGGTGGAGGACCTGCTCTGGTACGAGGTGCCCAAGAGCCGCAAGGCGCCGAAGAAGGTCCGCAAGGCGCTGCGGAAGGGCGCCGAACTGATCTTCGTGTGGGGCGGCGACGGCATGGTGCAGCGCTGCGCCGACGCCCTCGCCGGATCGGACACCGCCATGGCGATCCTGCCCGCCGGCACCGCCAACCTCTTCGCCGCGAACCTCGGCATCCCCGAGGACCTGCCCGAGGCGGTCCGGATCGGCCTGGGCGGCCGGCGCCGCGCCCTCGACCTGGGCAGGCTCAACGGCGAGCACTTCGCCGTCATGGCCGGCGCCGGCTTCGACGGCGACCTGATCCGCGACGCCGACCGCACGCTCAAGGGCCGGTTCGGTCGCCTCGCCTACATGTGGACGGGGCTGCGGCACGTGCGGGGCGAGCTGGTCCGCACCCGGATCACCGTCGACGGCGCGAAGTGGTTCGACGGCGAGGCGAGCTGCGTGCTGTTCGGCAACGTCGGCACCATCACCGGCGGCATCCCCGCCTTCGACGACGCCCGCCCCGACGACGGCTGCCTGGAGGTCGGCGTGTCCACCGCCAACGGCGCGGTCGACTGGGCGCGCACCCTCGGGCGGATGGCCGCCGGCCGCTCGGAGGACTCGCCGTTCGTCCGCGTCACCCGTGGCCGAAAGATCAAGGTACGGCTGGCCGCGCCGCGCACGTACGAGCTCGACGGCGGCGCGCGTAAGGAGGTCTCCACGCTGAAGGTGCGGGTGGTGCCCGGCGCGCTCACGGTCTGCTGCCCCCGGGCCGAGGCGCCGGGGGAGCGCTGAACCTGCGCCGGCGCGGCGC
>NZ_JBSGDY010000146.1:0-15958 GCF_053602615.1 Micromonospora sp. NPDC004336 | reverse complement strand
TGACCCGCCGCATCACCCGCGGCCAACCCGCACGCCGCCAAGCCCGCCGCACCTTCACCCGGACCTGATCAACCCGATCTCAAACACGCTCTGAGCGCAACCATCGCGAACGCGCTGTCCGCGGCAGATGAGGATGCTGCAGGCCGTGCGCCATGATTGGCGTCCATGGGCACCGGCGATCCGTACACCACCATCACCGAGCCGACGTTCGTGGCACGGTTCCTGCTCGATCCAGGCACGGACACCGTGGACACGGTGGCCAACGTTGACGCGTTCGTCGATCTCCCGGATGGCTCCACGTGGGCGCTGACGATCTTCACCATCGATGAGGTTGGTCGCCTGTTGGCGCAGTGGAAGGAGACAGGTGAGGTTGCGAACGGCAGCTACTTCTGGACCGTTGACCAGCTGATCGTGCCGGAACCGGGCGTACCAGCGATGACTGCGGCGATCCGAGAGCTGGTGCGCAACGGAGACATCACAAGCGCCGGCTTCCGTTGCGAGGGACCAGGCCCGAGACAGCCCTGGCGACCACCGGGGAGTGACCCCTTAAGCCGTTGCATCGAACCCGATCCGCGCAGATCCGGGTGCTCCTGGTGGCCGGGTAAGCCAAGCCGTGGAGTAGTCGATTGGCGTTCCAGGTCGAACGTGATCTGCATCTACGGACCCCGGCGTGACATGCTTTCGCGGTGCAGGCTGAGGACCTAGTCCGAGCTCGGATCCGCGATGTGCTCGCCGTTGCCGGCATCGACGGGCTCGTTGCCGCCTATTTCAGTCCGGACGGGCCGTTCGCCGGTATGTCGTTCGACCTGGTCGGTGAGAACCCGCCTGACGTGCTGACCCTCGACGACCTGCTCGCAACCACATTGCTGAATATCTCCTGGCGTCCGCCCGCTATCCGGGCACTTCTCGCTGACCACGACCATGTCAGCGCAGCGCTCGCTGCGATCCGCGCTGACCTAGATCTGTGGAACGCCGGACCTGACGACCTTCAGGCAGCGGCCGTGCTGCATCGTTGGCTCGACGACCTGCCTGGGGTCGGCCCAGTGATTGCGAGCAAACTCCTTGCCCGCAAGCGGCCCCGGCTTGTGCCCGTCCATGACGAGATCGTGCTTCGTGTGCTCGCTCCGCCGAAGGGGCAGCTCTGGGTCACGCTGGCAGCCGCGCTGAAGGAATCCGCCCTCCGTGATGAGATCGAGGGGCTCCGCCCAACCGGCGTGGACTCACCCAGCCTGCTACGCCTGCTCGACGCCGCAATCTGGACACGCCACAGCCGTTCTCGCAACGCCTGCGATGCCCGCAGGGCGGTCGGAGTGCCGGAACCTAGCCCGCCTTCATCCGGGAAGTCGTCGTGGCGCAGGTCGGCTACGCCTGGGACAGACAGTTGAACCGGGCGTTCGGCGACTGGCCGGTGCTAGAGGATGCCCCGGACCGGTCTTTCTTCTCACCACAGATTGTGACGGCGTTCTGGGGGCGGCACGCGTGCACCGCGGCATTTTAGTGCGTCGAGCGGATGAGTCTGCCGGAAGCGCGTAAGCCAACAGCTCTTAAGTAAACATCGGCGATGGCGCCTTTCTTGGCCGGAGCGCCGGACCGAAAAGGAAAAGGGCGACCACGCATGATTATGGACTGTGCCAGCGTGGGGATGAGGCGGCGCCGAGAGCGTGCCGGCCGTCTCCGCGGGGCAGGGCCACACCAAGTCCGCGCCGGTGACCCACCGTTCGGCCGACCAAGGAAGCCGAATTTCGACGGCTGCGGCGTGGACAGCGGTCCGTCGTTCTGGGCGGAACGCACCCGCTCGATGCCTGAAGCCCAGATCGAGCGGGTGTGCGTTCCTGTCGGCTGTCTACCGGCCGGGGCGGATCGGCTCGACCATCGCCTTAATCATGTCCGCCCGATGCTCCGAGTCGGAGGCTAGAAGGACGATGACAGCTCCGGCCACAAGTGCGCTGGCGAAGGCAAGGCGAGCCAACGGTGACAAGCTCGACTGAGAGGTTTCGATCTCCACGACGGTTCCCTAACGCTTCGGCGACCGAGTTGGGCCCAAGCAGGGCTAAGCTCGGCCACGTATGGACAGGCAGAGGTCCCGCTCCGACGGGCGGAAACTCGTATTGCTCTGACCACGCGCTGTGTAGGTACCGCTATATATTCGCTCGTGTTCTGTCTGGTCTCTTGTATGGAAGGCTCGTTCGATAGTCGGCACCGAAGTTTGCCGCAAAGCATTGACCAGAGTGTCAGACGCCACCCCGAGGGCTGACTTGCCGGACAGTATAACCGACCCACCACGACCACTGTGGCGATGGCACCCCAGTCGGCTGAGCAGTCAGTCGCCGACGGGTGGCGGGATGCGTTGAGTGACGGCGGCGATGGTGAGTGCAGGCCCACTCTCTCGCCTAGATGGTCGAGTGCGCTCAACTCGGCATGAGCGGGCATTCAGGCGGTCGGCGCCGGTCACTCCTCCCGTTAGGCGACGTGACTCGGCTCGTTGAGATCGAATCCCCGCGGGCCCCTCATGAGCGTCCTGGTACGCCAGGTTCGGCAACTGCGGATGCAGCGCAAGCAGAGCGCCCGTGCTGAATCGCGTCTCGTCCTCATTCATGCTCGGCGGCGCTGCTGGCGTGGGCCGTGCTGACTCGCATAGGCGGCCCCAGGTTGAGAGGGGTCGGCAGGTGTCCGAGGAGAGGCGGGTACGAATCGCAGCGGTGGAACCGCGATCGAGCGGGGGCGACCAGCGTTTGAGTCGGCGGGACCGCTGTCGAGTCCTGCGGAGAAGTCACCGATCCGGTGCAGTAGACCGTCTGCGGCGTAGGCCATCACAGTGCCGATACCGTCGTGGGACCGCTCGGCGATCCGGGTCCTCTCGACGATGTGCTGCGCGAGCCGGTACGCCTCACCAGGGTCTGCCGCGTCGAGCACTCGGGGTGAGAGGATCCGCGCCGCCTCGTAGCGACCCCCGATATCGTCGAGCAGCTGCGGGTTGCGGCCGAGCAGGCGGTCGAGGTGGTGGTCGACGACGGCGAAGAGTAGCGGCCGGGTCTGGTGTCGCAGCGCGGCGCGCAGCTGCGCGCGACCGTTGGGCCGGATGAGTAGGTCGGCCGGGTCGGCGCCGGCCGCGAACTCGGCGGCGAGCAGCCTGCCCTGCCCGGTCGGCCGTCGTAGCAGTGCGAACGCGGCGTCGGCGGCCTTGCGTCCGGCCCCGTCGGCGTCGAAGGCCACCACGATCGCGTCGCGGCCTCCAGGCATCGAACGGAGGATGGCGGCCTGGGCTGTGCCGAAGGCCGTGCCGCACGGTGCGACCGCGACCGCCCCGGGAAGGCCGGAGCGGGAGTACGAGAGCCAGATGGCGATCGTGTCCGCCGGGCCCTCGACGAGTACGGGCCGCCAGCCGGCCCGGATGCGGTCCTGCTGCTCGGCCACGCCGAAGAGCAGCTGGTCTTTGCGGTAGAGGGGCGACTCACGGGTGTTGAGGTACTTGGGCAGCTGCGGGTCGGCGGCGAGGGATCGGTTGCTGGCACGGCCGATGAACGCCACGACGTGTCCGTCGGGATCGCGGATGGGAAAGATGATCCGGTCGCGGAACACATCGATCAGGCGGTCCGGGTTGTCGCGGGTGGGCTTGGAGAGCCCCGCGGCTACGAGGTCCTCGGGAGAGAAGTCCATTCCCTTCAGGTGATCGGTCAGGGCCGACCAGGTTTGTGGCGCGTAGCCAACCCGCCAGGGCCATTCCCTGTCGACCAGGGCGCCCAGGGCGCGGCTGGTCAGGTAGCGGCGCGGCTCCTCGGCGGCGGCGAGCCGGCCGCGGAACCAGGCCACCGCGGCTTCGTTGGCGGCAAGGAGCCGCCGCGGATCGTGCTCCCGACCGGTGTTCGCCGCTCGGGCTGGGTCAGGGGAGGCCATCACGACGTCGTCGCCTCCTCAGGACGCGTCATCCCGTGGTGGTTCCGGTTGGCGTTGGCGGTGATCCGTGCCTCGGCGGCGGTTGCCGCCGCAGCGAGCTTTGCGGCCAGTGGCCCGGTGTACCAGGGCCGCAAGTCCAGCATGACGGCCCGGATGCCGGTGGCCAGCAGTAGCGCGGTGCCCTTGGGCATGGCGCGAATTTGGGCGGCGTCGAGGATGCGCTGGCGCCGTACCGACGTCTGCCAGGAGGTGCCGCCCCGACCGTCACGGGTGCGGGAGGCCACGGTGATGTCATGGTCGCCGACGAGACGGGACAGATCCTCGGCGAACTTCGCGTCGTCGATGCCGGCGCCCACGATCTTCGCTGTGGCCGCAGACCAGAGGGTGTCCATGCCCTTGTCGCCCCAGACTCGGCTGCCCTGCCGGTAGGACTGCAGGATCGTCAGTGGGATCACTCCCCGGCTGCCCAGGTGCGAGTACAGGTCAGGAAGGTCGCGGATCTTGCAGATGTTCGCCGCCTCGTCCAGCACCGCGACCAGGGGCGGGTCGAGGCGACCGCCGCGCACCTCGGCGGTGCGCACCGCCTCACGGAGCAGTTGGTCGGCCAGCCCGGCGACGAGCGGGGCAGCGTTACCGGCGCCGTCCTTGCTGAGCAGGTACATGGTGTCTGCGCTGCCGGGGAACGCCCGCACGTCGAGGACCGGCAACACCCGATGCTTTGGCGGGGTGACCCAGGCCATGATCTGTGGGTTGGCCAAGCAGGCGGCTGCGGTCCGTGCCGTCTCGTACAGGCCTTCGCGGGTCTCCGGCGCGCCGGCCTGCCGGCCGGCCAAGGCACGGGCGGCCGCGGCGTACCCGTGGGTCTGGAGGATTTCGCCGGGCTCCCGGGCAGTGGAGTCCGACAGCCACCGTTGCACCGATATGAGCGTGCCCCCGTCGAGCGCGGCCGCCAGGATCAGGGAGGTCAGCAGGTCCAAGGCACCGAGGACCCAGAAGTCGTCGCCGCCGCGGCCGGAGCGGATTTGCTGAACGAAGTGGTCGGCCAGTCGTTGGGCGTCCTCGATCCCGCCGACGGCTTCCAGCGGGTTCCACCACCAGCTCTGCTGTTCGTGGGTGATGGCCTGTGGGTCGAACACCCAGACCCTGCCGTGCTCGGCGCGGTGGGCGGCGGTGACTGCCCACAGATCCGCTTTGTTGCTGGTAGCGATGACCGGACCTGGCGCGTTGATCACCGCCGGGACCGCCAGCGCGGTGGTCTTGCCGGCCCGGGGCGCCATCAGCGCCACCAGGACGTCCTCCCAGGAGGCATACAGGGGCACGCCGCTGCCACGTCGACGTCGGTGCCCGCCCAACATCAGCCCCGCCGAGCCCGGTTCGATCGCCTTCGCCGGCACGTGGGCGAGGCTGGGTCGCAGCCGACGTGCCCGCTGGGCGACCTCCGGCAACGTCATCGGGCGCACCTCCGACGGGGTGGCCAGCGACGGCAGCGGGTCGTCCGCCGGCGGCCGGCGGCCCTGCCACCACAGCCAACCTGCCGTTACCGCAGCCACCGTGACCGCCAGGATGACGGTGTAGATCACCGCTACCAGCGGCGGCGGCACGCCCGGGAACAGGGTGGCCCAATCGGCAGCGAACAGCGCCTGCACGAACGGACCGCCGAAGCGTGGCCCGGCTGCGTTACCAGTAACCGTTGCGGCGATCCGCCCTGCGAGCCAAGACAGCCACACCAAGACGAGGGCCCCCCAGGCCAGGCCGAGCACCATGAACGGGGCCTGGAGCCCTCCGGCGTTGCCGCGCGGCTCGACGGGCTGGGTGCTCACGGCTGCGCCTGCCGGATCGCGGTGTCGGTGTCGTAGAGCTCCCACTCCTCACCGACCAGCGACAGCGCCACCGGAAGGCCGGGCCGCTCACCGGTTTTGACCAGGTACTTACCGCGGCCAGGGTGCACGCTGCCGGCGAACCACGCTTCCGGCGCCGCCCACGACGACACCAGGTCCCGCTCCGGCCCGGACAGGCGGATGACCTCGTTGACCCGGACCAGCTCCCGAGGCGGCAACCCGGCAAGGATCTTGATGGCGGACCGTTCGATGAATCCCTGCGCCTTGGCGCGGTCCTCTTCGCTGGGCAGTGCGTCGAGGTCTGCCAGCGAGTGGGTGACCATGACCGAGGCCATCCCACGCTGCCGGTTCAGGCGGGTCAGCGCGTCGGCATGCTCGACCAGCCCGGACGCGCCGCGTAGGGCCCGCCACAGCTCGTCCATCACCCCGAGGTACTGCCGGCGTGGGGCGAGACCCTGCTCGGCGAGCACGGCTGCCGCATCCACCATCCCGAAGCCGTAGCCCCACACGCACAGCATCGCGGCCGCGACGAGCTGGTCGCCGGCGGCGGCGACACGGGAGATGTCGACGCTGACCGCCGGCGCGTCCAGGTCCAGGGGCCGGGTGGTAGGCCCGTCGAATACGCCGCGGAGGCTGCCCTCGCACAGCAGCGCGAGGGTCGGCACGAGCGCGTCGACGCGGCGCCGGTACTCCCCGTCATTGCGGGCCCGTGCCGCAGTGCGCAGCTCGTCACTGCCGGCCTCTATCAGGGCAAGCACGTCAGGCACGGTCGGATCGGCTTCGGACCGCTCGGCGAGCACGTCGATCGCCCGCCCGAGGACGACCTCTTCCGGGTTGTCGATCTGCCGGCCCCGCACGAGGGCGCACAGAGCCAGCAGCAGCGACATGCGGCGGCCGCGGATTTCCAGGCGCAGCTGCCGGGCCTCCGCGGTGCCCATGCGCTTCATCGCCGTACCCAAGGGCCCGGAGTCGAGGGGGTTGAGGCGGTCGAGACCGCGGCCGATGCGAATGACCTGTCCGCCGAGGTGCTCGACGAGGCGGGTGTAGTCAGGTTTGGTGTCGCCGAGGATGAGTGCCTGCGTGCCGGTGGCGGTCATGCCGGTGATCAGCCGCTTGACGATGGTGCTCTTGCCGACGCCGGGCTGGCCGAGCACGAACATGCCGGGGTTGGTGATGAGGCCGGCGCGTAGCCATTCGAGGGGGTCGAGGCAGACGACCTCGCCCCACAGCATGTGTCGGCCGATCGGGGTGCCGAGGGTCGGTGCTCCGGAGCCGGCGACGAACGGATACAGCCCGGCCAACTGGACGGTGGTGCCCTGGTATTCCATTCCGGGGTCGATGTGGCTGGCGCGGCCGGCGCCCGGGGCGCGTACTCCCCATGCGGGGGCGAGACCGGCGGTGGTTGGTGCCATCGGGATTTCCTCCAGTGGGGGCGGTGGTCAGCGGGGCCAGTGGCGGGACAGCTGCGGGGGACAGACACCGCACGGCAGCGTGGTGGCGAAACCCGCCGCCTGGCTCGCCCACATCCGACGGAATCTGATCTTCGCGATGTCGGCGCGTGACTCGACGTCGGCGACGGCCTTGCCGAGGTCCTCGGGGTTGAGGACGGTGACGGTGCAGAACAGCGACATCAGCCCGACGCCGGCGCCCACCGCCTCCTCGCGGGCGGTCTGGTTGGCGCGTTCCCGGTCGGCGAGGTCGCGGGCGGACTCGTCCCGCTTCTGCGCCCGGTGGTAGGCCTGCCGGAACTGCGCGG
Organism: Micromonospora sp. NPDC004336; assembly: GCF_053602615.1. Lineage (NCBI taxonomy): Bacteria > Bacillati > Actinomycetota > Actinomycetes > Micromonosporales > Micromonosporaceae > Micromonospora > Micromonospora sp. NPDC004336. Next base: position 8,470 of record NZ_JBSGDY010000146.1, on the reverse strand, counting down.
CGTTGACCTCCGCCTCCACGACACGGGCCGCATCGCCAGCGGGCAGTGGCCGATAGAGCAGGCTCACCCGTTTCGGGTACGGGCCGGGCGCCAGTAGCCGCGCGAGGACGTCGGCGTGTACCGACTGCCGCGGTGCCTCGTGCATCGACCAGGTCACCGATGTGCCGGAGTCGTGGACGTAGCGGTCGACGTGTTCCTCGGCGGCGACCGGGCCGGCGGAGTCCCAGTCCAACCACCGGGCCAGATCGCCGTCGCGCGCGCCCAGGCGAGCGACGTCACCTCGGATGGCGGGATCGTAGGCGGTGCGCACGATCGCGGTGACCTGGTCGGCGGTGGCCCGACCGAGGACCGTCAGCCCGCAACTGCCCAGCGAGTCCTGCAGCCCGGTCAGGGAGCGGCTGATCTCCGCCAGTGCCTCCTCGACGCCCTTCGGTTTCGTCGGAGACGCCGCCGGATTGAAGGTGATGCTGACACGGGTTTGGACGTCGGCAGCGGCAGCGGGGGACACCTCCACCAGGCGCTGCAGGACCCGCCTCGCGGCGGCGGGACCGTGCGGCACGATTCGGCCGGAGATGTAGTCGGACAACCGGGAGCCAGGGTCGGGTGCGGTGTCGACGGTTACCGCGATGTGCTGGACCGTGGGTAGGTAGCCGAGGTTGGCAAGCCAGCCTCCCCAGTTCGCGACCCACGATGCGGTGGCGTCCGGGTCGGCGAGCCAGGTGGAGGTGGCGGCGCAGCGCAACGTCACCGTCATGCTGCCCAGCCGTCGGTTGTAGACGACGCCGTAGTTGCCGCCGGCCTCGTCGGTGACCGTGAGCACGGTGGTCGGAGCGAGGACACCGGGCAGCTGCCAGGCGCTCTCGCCGACGGCCATGACCCCTGACCGGTAGGAGGTGTAGCCGCGGGTGGTGCCGATCAGCCACCGGGCGCGCCGGATGATGCCGGTGGCCAGCGGTACGCCGTCCCAGCGCAGTAGTAGCAGGGCGATGGTGGCGACGGCGGGAGCGGCCACCCACGCCAATGCGGTCATGCTGATCGACGCGGCGATCAGCAGCGAGGTGATCGCCGCGAATACGCTGAGGGTTTGAGCCGGGCCGAGGCCGAGCAGGCCCATCCCGCGGCTGCGTCGCCAGCCACCGTAGGTGCGGATCTGCTGGTCAGTGGTCATGGTGGTCACCTGTTGTCCTGGGTAGTGGAGGCGGCTGCGTCGGCGGCGGACTTGACGGCGCTACCAGCGGTTTCGGCGGCCGTGGCGACGCCCGTGACGATGAGAGCGGTAGGCCCTGTCGCGGCTGCGTCGACTCCTGAGGCAGCTGTCGCTCCACCTCCGGCGGCGCGCCCTGCGGCGGCAGTGCGACCTGCGGCGCCGCCGATGGGAGGGTCGCTGGCGGCAGTTGACGCCCCAGCACGGGGCATTGCCGTCGGCGTGACGGGGACGGCGCCGGTCGGTGCGCCGCTGGACGTACCGCCCAGGCTCGTGTCGAGGTAGCGGGCGTGCTCGCCGGCGCTGGACCCGCCGGCGCTGCGCAGTGACGACGCGGCGTGCAAACCCGCTGCAGCGCCGGCGGCGGCCATCCCGGCGCTGCCCCCGCCGGAGGCGATCGCGCCGGTCGTCCAGGTGAAGAACTTCATCATGGTGGGGAGCGCGACCACGGAGAGCACCAGCACCGCGAGGCCCATGAGAAAGCTGCGCCCGTTGCCGCCGGTGAGGATGTAGCCCGTCGCATACACGGTCATGGCGACCGGCTTGAACGCGATCAGCGCGATTCCCCAGCCGGTGACCTTCGCCAGCCACTGGCTGGTGCCGCGCATGACCGAGCCGGTGGCCGCCAGCTGCAGAGTGCCGGCGAGGATCACCACCGAGCCCTCGCGGAAGATCATGAGGATGGCCTGGACAGCGGAGAGGAAGAAGACCAGGCCGCCGATGAAGATCGTCACCAGGGGTGTCACGCCGGCAGTTGGTAGGAGCATGGAACCCAGCGCCGCGCTGAGCGCGTCGAGGGGCGGCCTGTTGGAGCCGTTGATGATCGCTTTGTTCAGGACCCACAGGGAGTACGAGTCCGAGGCTTTGAGTGCCAGGTGGGTTCCACCGATGCCGATGGCGCCCCACAGCGCGCTGGTCCACACCCCGCGTACGGCTTGCAGCATCGGCTCGCCCTTGCGGGTGATGACCATGGTGATGCCCTGCCAGATCAGGCCACCGACCATGACCAGGACCGTGATCGGCAGGAGGAAGCCCCGTAACTGCTGAGCGGGCCCACCAGCGGCGTTGCAGTCAGCGAGCCAGCCCGCCGCGTTCGGGTCGCCAGCGCACAGATCCGTGGAGGGCACCAAGATCCAGGACGCCATGACGGTGATGACCCACTTGATGGCGTCGTTCATCGAGCCCGCGAGCCCGCCGAGGAACATGTCGGTGACCGAGCCGCCGATCTTCTCGCTGACGCTGCTCTCTGCACCGAAGACGCCCGTGCAGCTCACGGGCATGAACGGATTGCACATGATCACCGTCCAGGGATGAAGGGATGGAAGCCGTCCGGGCTGCCCGCTCGCGACACCGTCGCGCTGAAGTCACCGCCGGCTGGGGCGAGCAGCGCCCAGTCCGTGCCGGTCCACTGCAGGTACACGGTCGTGGCGGCCAGCAGGGGGTTGCCCTGCGCGTCACGGGCCTCGGTGAGGAGCCGCACGGACGCCGCTTGTTGGCTGTAGTTGGTCAGCTGGTATCCGCGCAGTACCGCCTCCAGGCGGCCGACCGGCTGCCCGTACGGGACGTTGGTGTTGGCGCGTAGGTGGTCGTAGCTCTGCCCGATCGTCGACCGCATCGCCGGGGCGTCCGCGCCGACGACCTGCTTCTGCAGGGTCTGGTCGAACACGCCCGGTCCGAGCTGCGGGGCGCAGCGCACCGTGATGTGCACCGCGGCGAGAAGCGCACCAGCCTCGTCGTGGCTGAAGCGTCGCGCTGCACCGCCGCTGGTGTCGAGCGGACCGACCTGGCCGGAAACGGGCAGGGAGATCCCGGCAACCGGCGTCCACTTGAGGTCGGCGGGCAACGCCACCGCGCGGGCAGCAGCGTCGGGGACGGGAGCGGCGGCGGTGACGCCCGCCTGCTGCGCAGCGGCGGTGGGTTCGTCGCGCAGGCCGGCGACGGCCGCGACGCCGAGCGCAGTCGCCGCCGCGGCCGCGAGGGTGACGGCGGCGATCCAGCGACGGGTCCGGCGCCGGGTCCGGTCGATGACGTCGTAGGTCATTACCGCAGGACCGCGCCGACAACCAGGGCGCCCATCGCGCCGAGGGTGAGCCCGCCGAGGACCCACGGGATGCCGGCCGCGCCGTCGGCGGCCAGCGAGGACCGGTTGCGTCGACCGACGGTCATCATGATCCCGGAGGCGAACAGGCCGGCGACCCCGCCGATCATGAGGACCCACTTCATCCAGCCCAGGAACATGTCGCCGAAGGCCTGCAAACCCTCGGGTGCGACCGGGGCCGGGTTGGGTACGTCGACCGGCTTGGGCGCGCCACTCGGAGAGGGCGCCGCGGCCAGGACGTCGAACGCCTCCTGGGTGTTGTCGGCCGCGAACGCGAGCAAGGTAGCGAGCACGGGTGTCTCCTAGGCCTTCGTCGGGGTGTCGCACCGAGTGGTGCGTCTGCCGATGACCTTCGCCGTGTGGCGCTGACGGGACCGTTGCCGCTGGTGTAGCCGGCAGCGTTACCACCCCTCGTGACCTGCGATGGCAGCGGTAACGGCGCTACCCGGGCGGCATCGTCACGCCATGTTCTCCATGAAGATCACGCCGCCGAACGCTGGCGCGCTCGGCGCCGCGATGCTGGTGGCAGCCGTGGCTGGCTGCGCGACCCGCCCCGCCGCCCCCAGCCGCCAGGACACTGACGCTCAGCCGACCGTCGCCGCGCACTCGGTCGCGCTTCCCGTGGTGCCGCCACGTGACTCGAAGGCCGACTACACCGATCCGGCGCACGTATGCCAGGCGTTCGTCACCGCCCTGTACCGGGTCGACACCACGCGCGACGCCGGGCCCGGCGACGCCTTCGCCCGCGCATCGGCCTACGCCACCGGGGCACTGGCGGGTCAGAGCACTGCCGCTGACCGCGACGGCCGATGGGAGACGTGGGCTGCGCACCGCGTACGCGTCGACGTCCACGTGCGTCCACAGCCGGATATGCACCCGCAGCACGACAGCACCATCGAGGCGCACCGGGCAGTCCGGCTCACCGCGACACCGGTCGGCGACGGCGGGTGGCGCGGCTGGACCGAGCACAGTGTCGTGTTCTGCACCCTGCGCGCCGGCGACAGCGGCCAGCCCGGATGGCGGGTGGCGCACTACGAGGTCCAGGCGGTGCGGCCATGAACAGCAGCACGGCGTGGAAGTGGGGCGCCGCCGCCCTGGCCGTCGCGTTCCTCGTACCGCTCACGCTGGTCATGGTCGGCGGAGTGGCGGTGGTGGCGTCGCCCCCCTACCAGTGCACCGTCGTCCCACCGTCTCCCTCAGCTAACCCTGCCGGAAGCACGGCAGACGCCTCCTGGAATCCGGCGCAGGTCGGCCACGTCGCCACCATCGTCCGGGTCGGCGCCGAGAAGAACGTGCCGTCGAAGGGGTGGACGGTTGCCGTAGCGACGGCGATGCAGGAGTCGGCACTGCGGAACCTCGCCAACTCGACGGTGCCGGAATCCCTGGGCATTCCCCACGAGGGTGTCGGCCGTGACCACGACTCCGTGGGCCTGTTCCAGCAGCGGCCCGGGTGGGGCACTGTCGTGCAGCGCATGACCCCCGACTACGCCGCCGGGAAGTTCTACGACGCTCTCGTCAAGGTCAACGGTTGGGAGGCCATGCCCCTGGCTGAGGCCGCCCAGGCGGTGCAGGTCTCCAGGTACCCGGACGCGTACGCGAAGTGGCAGAGCGAGGCCCAGCGCCTGGTGCAGCTCGTCCGCGGCCAGTTGGGCATCAGCTGCAGCGGCGGCGCGACCGGCGAGTGGCGAGTGCCCCTGCCCGAGGGCAGCTACAGCGTCGGTGACGGATGGGGCGCCCCGCGGGGAAACCGCGCTCACCGCGGGATCGACCTGATCGCCCCCACCGGCACACCGGTCCTGGCGGCAGCCGCCGGCACCGTCACCTCCGCCGCGTGCACCAGTGCCTACTGCGACCGCCCCGGCAACCCAGACCTGCCCGGCTGTGGGCTGACCGTCGAGATCCAGCACGCCGGCGGGATGGGCACCACCTACTGCCACCTGGTGTCCCTGAGCGTCGCCCCTGGGCAGGCCGTCACCGTCGGCCAGGAGATCGGCCGCGTCGGCTCCACCGGCCACTCCAGTGGTCCACACCTGCACTACCAGATCCACCGCAACGCGCCGCCGATCAACAACAACACGGCCCAGGACCCGGCAGCCGTCATGGCTGACCTAGGCATCCGCTTCTGACCCCTACCTCCTGTGACTGGAGACCCGATGGACCAAATCAGAGCCTGGACGATGCTGTTCCACCTGCAATCCCGCATGCCCGGGATGTCCGTGGATCGGCTGGCCGCATCCATCAGCCACGCACTGACCGGACGGATGCCCACGTCACCGGCCGCCGAACGCGCCGTCATCGAAGCCGCGTGGAAGCCCGGCTACCGGAACGGCGCGGAAGCCGGCCACCGGTGGGCCGTGGAAGGTTTCCAGAACGCTGCCTTTGACGCCATGTCCCGACTCACCCGCACCGGAATCGACGACCCCGACGCCCGTAACCTCCTATGGGCGGTGGCAGAAGCCGCCACCGTCATCGGCCGGACCGGCCCTCAGAACGCCCCCAGCCGTGCCCGCGAGAGCGCCCGCGCGGCCGCCCGCACCGACTACCCCGACCTGAGTCCCATCGCCGCAGGTGTCGTCGCCGGCTGGAACCACGGCCAAAGGCAGGGGCGGCAGGACGTCCGCCACTCCACCAGCCAAGCGATCTACGCCGCCTTGGTTAAGAAAATCGGCGAGCACCAGATCAGCAGGACGCAGATCGACGGACGACCCGCCGTGGACTGGTTCGTCGACGTCATCGGCAAAGTCCTCAAGGCCCCGCCCGAAGAACCCACGCTCCCATCTATCCCGATCGCTTCCACAGTGGCCGCCGCGTTCCGGCCATTCCCGGCCAGCCACACCGCCGCCCCCACCGTGAGTCCGGCGGCTTCCATTCCTCAACCGGCATCGCCCCGGCGAAACCGCTGACGAATTCCCATCCCGGGCTCGCCGCCCCGCCACACCACGCACCACCACTGAAGGGACCGCGATGAGTATTCAGCCGCTCGACCGAGACGCCACCATCACCGCGCTGCAGGACCAGATCGACGACCTCACCGCGACCTGCGAGGCGCAACAGCGCCAACTCGACGCCCAGCAGAGGCTCATCAACCAGCTTGCCACCCGGATGGGCCTGCACCAGGACGGATCGGCGGGACGCTGACATGGCTACCCGACGAGGGACGTCGCCAAGCGACAACCAGCGAGAACAATGGGCCGCCGAACGACGGGCCAAGCTCGCCGAACTCCACGAGCGCGTTGTCGCGGAGGTCGGCAAGATCACGGACAGCGATCAGTGGCGCCGGTGGCTTCAGTTCGCCGCCAAGTTCCACGGCTACTCCTTCAACAACGTCTTGCTGATCATGGCGCAGCGCCCAGATGCGACGTGGGTGGCCGGCTACAAGCGGTGGAAGACCGAATTCGGTCGGCACGTGCGCAAGGGCGAGAAGGGCATCGCCATCCTGGCCCCAGTCACGAAGCGCGTGACGGACGATCCACAGGAAAGCCCCGAAGACCGCAGCGAGCCCACAAAGCACGACCCTCAGGTGTCGGCGGTAAAGCAGAACGCCCAGTCGGCGCGAGTCCTGCACACGTTCAAGCCCGTGGCCGTCTTCGACATCAGCCAGACCGAAGGTCCGGACATCGATGTGCCCGGCGGACCGGCGTTCGCTGACGTCATGCCCCAACTCCTCGAGGGCCAGGCGCCCGCAGGGTTGTACGACCAGTTGGTCATGCTCGCCGAGGAGCGGGGATACACCGTTGAGCGCGGTGACTGCCGAGGCGCGAACGGGTTCACCGACTACACCAACCGGTTGATCAGGGTCCGCGACGACGTGGACGACGCCCAGGCAGTCAAGACGATGATCCACGAGCTCGGACACGTGGACCTGCACACGCCGAGCGACTTCGGTTGGGAGACCACCCGCGGCTGCCGGGGCGAGCGGGAGGTCGAGGCCGAAAGCGTCGCATTTCTGGTCGCCGAACGCTACGGGCTGGACACCTCGACGTACACCTTCGCCTACGTCGCGCTGTGGGCACAGCGCGCTGCCGAGCAGACCGGCCAGAGCCCAGAGGGCATCGTGCAGGCCGTCGGCCAGCGCATCGTGGCCTCCGCACCCCCGCATCACCGAAGCCGTCGACACCAACCGCACCCCCGACGGCGCCACCGTCGCACCGGCGCTGGCCGCCCAAGTGACCAGCGGTGTACGCCGCGCCTCGGCGGCGCGCGCTACCGCCGAAGCCTCCGCCAGCCGTGCGACCGCCAGCATCGACCAGCCGCTTGTCGCAGCCGCGCGCGCGTTCCCGCCGCTTACCCGAACGGTGCACGCCGACGACCTAGCTCCAGCCCCAGCCGCTGCCAACGCCGTCACCGCCCGGAGAGGAGCGCGCCTACCATGAGCCCACTCCGCCACGGTGAGCTTCTCGGTGCGCGCCTTGCTCAGGACCCACAACCGATCCTTCGTCATCATGGCTATGACGGCCGAGATGGGCTCCACCGGGGCGGCCATAACTGGACCCACCACGGGCGGTCTCGCCGAGAGCCAAGTAACGGTGCGTAGGGGTCAAGACTGCTGGTGTGCCGCACGACAATGCGCGGATCTGACGAAAGTAGTGCGTCGGCCTCACGTTCGCTGTAGGTCGGAGCGCGCGGCGGGGGTCATGCGTGACTCAGAGGGCGCTACGCAGCGGAGCAGGTGCTCGGAGTTCAGAAAAATTGGTCCTTCTTCACCGTCGTAGCGCAGTTGGAGCACCTCAACTGGTTGGTGGTGTACGGCTGCAGCGTATTCTTACCACAATTCGGACACTTGTGACCTTTCGCCACAGCATGGCCTTTCTCTGGGTGCGCTCGCCCGGGACGCGAGCAGTCGACGCTCCATAGTGGTCAGGTTCGTTGATTGCGTCAATACGGCGGTCGTGACCTGCGGTTTTGGAACTAATGACTGAAAGGGCTTGAGGCGGAGGGCATTTAATGCGGGCAGATCGCCCTTTATGTCCTATCAGGTTCCTCGCGGGCTGGTGCGGTCTCGTCCGTTATGCACTTGGCGAGGTTCTTGACCGAGGCGATGCGAATCATGGGTTCAGAGGTCATCCGTACCCGTAAGAGCGTGTTTGAGATCGGGTTGATCAGGTCCGGGTGAAGGTGCGGCGGGCTTGGCGGCGTGCGGGTTGGCCGCGGGTGATGCGGCGGGTCAT
>NZ_JBSGDY010000145.1:0-16027 GCF_053602615.1 Micromonospora sp. NPDC004336 | reverse complement strand
CCCCCCCCCCCCCCCCCCGCGGGGCCCCCCCCGGCGGCACATCCGCAGCAGGCAACGGCCGGCGCCCCGGACACCCGGGGCGCCGGCCGTCGACGTCAGCCCGACCAGCCTCGCGCACCCCGAGGCGAGCACGCGCGCTCGCGCCGGCGAGGGCGCCCGCGGCGGCGCCCGGGCGGCACGGGTACCCGTCAGCGTGGGGGCGGCGCGGAGCAGGCGGCGACGGCGGCGGGGAGCGTGGTCAGGCGGGTCGCCGGCGCGGGGAGCGGCTCGATCCAGCCGGGCCCCGCGCCGTACACCCGGATCGCCGGGAAGTCCCGGGCGAAGCGCACCAGGCGGTACGCGCGGCCGGTGACCGGCGTCTGGGCCCAGACCACGACGGTGCGGGGACGGGCCCGGCGTACGGCGCCGGCGAGCGCCGCCCACGGCAGCGCGGGCCCGAGCAGGAGGCTGCCCCGGGTCCGCTCGCGCAGCGCGGCGGAGAGCGCGTGCAGGCCCAGGCAGTGCGTCTCCTGTTCGGCGCCGGCGAGCAGCACGCCGCCGGTGGGCAGCGGGCGGCCGGGCACGCGCCGGAACACGTCCAGGCCGACGCGGACGCCCTCGGCGAGGGCGTGCTCGACGGCGACCTCGACGGCCGTGTGCCCGCGCAGCGCGGCGAGCGCCGGCACGCATACCTGCTCCCAGAACGCCGGGACGCCCCAGCCGTCGGCGAGTTCGCCGACGAGCGCGGCGACCCGGTTGCCGTCGAGGTCCTCGGCGGCCAGGGCGAGGCGCTTGCGCGCGATCTCGACGGCCTCGGTCGGCATGGGTCCTGTCAGCACCAGACGCACCCCCGGGTAGACGTTTCGCTACCAGGGGGTTCGCTGGGAGGGCGCCGGCTGGATGCGGCCTCGTGGGATTAGCGCGGCGCGCCGGACGGGCTACCCGGGCGGGGCGCCCGCCGCCCGGGCGGCCCGGCCGCTGATCTCGCGCAGGTACGCGACGAGTTCCGGCGGCTCGTGCACCTCGACCTCGCAGCCGAGCGTCAGCAGCCGCCACGCCACCCACTCCAGGGTGTCGGTGTGGCTGCTCAGCCGGCACGTGTGCGCGTCGATCGGGACCAGGTCGCCGGGCGAGTCGCCGATCCGGCCGGCGACCGCCTCGACGGGCGCGTGCAGGGTCGCCACCGCCCGGTAGACCGGCGTGCGTTCGAGCAGTTTGCCGGCCACGTACGCGGCGGCGTCGGCGGCGGGCAGCTGCCGCGGCGCGGTACGCACGCCGATGGCGACCGGCTCCGCGATCCGGTCGACCCGGAAGATCCGCCAGTCGTCCCGGTCGTTGTCGTAGCCGACCAGATACCACCGGCGCCCCGCCGACACCAGCCGGTGCGGCTCCACCCGCCGTTCGCCGGTCTCCCCGCCGTGCCGACGGTAGGCGAACCGCAGCCGCTCGCGGTTGGCGATCGCGGCGGCCAGCCCCGCCAGCCGCTCCGGGTCGACCGTCGGCCGCTGCCAGGTCAGCATCGGTTCGGTGGCGGCGCCCAGCGCCCCGACCCGGTGCCGCAGCCGCGCGGGCAGCACCTGCTCCAGCTTCGCCAGCGCCCGTACCGACGCCTCCTCGATGCCGGTCACGGCGTGCCCCGCCGCGGTCCGCAGGCCCACCGCGATCGCCACCGCCTCCTCGTCGTCGAGCAGCAGCGGCGGCATGGCCTTGCCGGCGACCAGCCGGTAGCCGCCGACGGCGCCCATCGTGGCGCGGACCGGGTAGCCCAGCTCGCGCAGGCGCTCCACGTCGCGGCGGACGGTCCGCATGCTGACCCCGAGCCGGGTCGCCAGCTCGCTGCCGGGCCAGTCGCGGGGCGTCTGCAACAGCGACAGCAGGGTCAGCAGCCGGGCCGAGGTGTCGGACACGGGCCCAACCTAGCGGCGGGGTGTGTCAGCGGCTGACCTGCCCGGCCCCCTGGCGTCGGCCCGCACGCCTAACCGCCGCCGGGCCGGCCGGCCAGGGCCTCCAGCGCGAGGTCCACGTCCGCCTCCGTGGAGTAGACGTGGAAGGAGGCCCGGACCCGGCCGGCGCGGACCGCAGCCCGGACGCCCGCGCGCTCCAGCCGCTCCCGCGCCCCGGGCACCTCCACCGTGACGATGGCGCTCTCCCCCGGCGGCCGGCCCAGCCCGGCGAGGAACCGGTTGGCCAGCGCGACGTCGTGCGCGTGCACGGCCGGCACGCCGATCTCGGCGAGCAGCTCCAGGGCGGGGGCGGTGCCGACCCAGCTGAACCAGGCGGGCGAGATGTCGAACCGGCGGGCGTCGTCGGCGAGCCGCAGCGGCGGGCCGTAGTAGGAGGCGTGCGGGTCCCGGCCCGCGTACCAGCCGGCCCCGTCGGGCCGCAGCCGCTCGCGCAGCGCGGGGGCCAGGTAGGCCAGCGCCGAGCCGCGCGGGGCCGTCAGCCACTTGTACGCCCCGACCACGACCACGTCCGCGAGGCTCGCGTCGAACGGCAGCCAGCCGCACGCCTGGGTGGCGTCCACCGCGACGAGCGCACCGTACGCCCGGGCCGCCGCGACGATCCCGTCGTACGGGGCCACCGCGCCGTCGGCGGACTGCACCAGGCTGAACGCGACCAGGTCGGTGCCGGCGTCGATCGCGTCGACCAGCCCGGCCAGCGGCACGACCCGCACGTCGACGCCCCGCTCGGCCTGCACCAGCCAGGGAAACAGGTTGGACGTGAACTCGACCTCGGGCACCAGCACGGTCGCCCCGGGCGGCAGCGCGGCGGCGACCGGCGCCAGCATCTGCGAGACGGCGGTGCCGACCGCGACGTCGGCGACGGGCACCCCGACCAGCCGGGCGAAGGCGACCCGGGACCGGTGGACCGACTCTCCCCAGCCCTCCCACGACGTGCGCCCGACGCGCCAGTCGGCCAGCGCCGCCTGCACCGCGTCCCACACCGGGTCGGGCGGCAGCCCGTAGCTGGCGGTGTTCAGCCAGCCCGGCTGCGGTCGCCACAGCTTCTGTGCCTCCACGATGTCCACCCCGCCGACGCTAGTCACCACCGTCGGCTACCGGCACGGCCAATCCCGTGACGGTGGCCCCGACGGTCGGGACGTCCGCACCTCCGGGCCGCCGGGATGCGGGGCTCGGCCGCTTGATCGCATCCCTCGGGCAGTCAGGCCTCGGCGCGAAGCGCGCGCAGTGTCCGACGGACCTCGCGCAGCCCCCGGTCGAGTGGCCAGCGCGCGATGTCGGCCAGGGGATGCTGCGTCCGTAGCCGCCGGACGATCTCCCATCCGACCAGGTAGCCGCAGCGCTTCGGCAGGTCGCCGGCGTGCGGCGAGTCCCGCATCAGGAAGTACGCCGCGTTGTGCTCGACGTCGGTGGCGTCGAGATCGGCGTCGATCCGGCCCAGGATCTCCGGCCACCTGGCGCGGCACCCGTCGAGCCAGGCCCGGTAGCCCGGGCGGCCGGCCCAGAGGTATTCCTCGTCCGGCAGGCCCGGCGCGGTCTCCGCGGAGACCTGGGTGGCGAGCCCCTCGCTGAGCAGCGAGTTGGCCACCCCGTGGCTGGGCCAGTCGCGGGTGGCGGCCAGCCGATCGTGCACCACGTGCGCCGCCTCGTGCAGGACGAGCAGCCGGTCGTTGCCCGGCGGGCCGAGCTCCTCGACGGCGAGGAAGAGACCGAGCCGGCCGTCGAGCCGGTCCGCCCAGCCGTTGGCCCGGTGCAGCCCCACCAGCACCACGCAGTCGAGCGGGTCGCCGTCCTCGGTCCAGCCCATCGCGTCGGCGACCGATGCGACACTCTCCGGCAGCAGCGCGCGTACCGCCGTGGAGCGGGCGGCGAGGTCGGCGCCGCAGCCGCGGAGCCCAGCCAGGACGGCGGCGAGGTCGTCGGGGCGCGACCACTCCCCCTCGCGGTCCAGCTCGGCGAAGACCTCCGGGTGACGGCCGACGTAACGCTCCCGCCAGAGGCCGGGCCAGTCCCGCGCCGGGACCTGCCCGCACTCGTCGAGCAGGGTCAGGAAGTCGGGCACCAGGTCGCGCACGCGAAGCTCGCTGATGCTGGTGGGCACGCCGTCATCCTGGCACCCGCAAGAGCCCATCGTCCATCGCGGATCACGATCAGGACCGGAGGAGGACCCGCCGGCGTCCGGTGGTCGTCGAGTCCTGGGACCAGCGGGCGGGGCGGGCCGGGTCGCGTGCCCCGCGCGCGACGGCGCGGGGCACGGGACGACGGGACTGTCAGCTGACGTTGGCGGGGCCCAGGACGCTCTTCAGGTCGCCCATCAGCGCGGTGGTGGCCGCGACCCGGAACGGGCCGAGCCGCAGCGTGGTGACCTTGCTGCCGTTGAGCAGCTTGACGTGCACCTCGGTGTCGCCCGGGTGCAGCACCAGGGTCTCCTTGAGGCGCTCCACCAGCGGCGGCGTGCACCGGGTCACCGGGATGGTCAGGGTGATCGGCTTGCTCGCCGGGTTGCTGCTGACGTCCGGCATGGACATGTCCATCGCCATGATGCGGGGCGTGTCGTCGCGCCGGTCGACCCGCCCCTTGACCACCACGATGGCGTCCTCGGCGATGTACTGCCCGATCACCTCGTAGGTGTTGGGGAAGAAGAGCGTCTCCACGCCGCCGGCGAGGTCCTCCAGGGTGGCCGAGGCCCAGGCCCGGCCCTGCTTGGTGACCCGACGCTGCACGCCGGAGAGGATGCCGGCGAGGGTGACCACCGCCCCGTCCGGCACGGTGCCCTCCTCGGACAGGGCGGCGATCGTGCAGTCCGCCGCCGCGCCGAGGACGTGCTCCAGGCCGAAGAGCGGGTGGTCGGAGACGTAGAGGCCGAGCATCTCGCGTTCGAAGGCGAGCTTGTCGCGCTTGTCCCACTCCCCGTCGCCGATCACCGGCATCACCGTGGTGCTGTTGGTGTCGGCGTCGCCGAAGCCGGCGCCGAAGAGGTCGTACTGGCCGACGGCCTCCTTGCGCTTGACGTCGGCGTACGCGTCGATGGCCTCCGCGTGCACCGTGAGCAGTGCCTTGCGGGAGTGCCCGAGCGAGTCGAACGCGCCGGCCTTGATCAGCGATTCGATGGTCTTCTTGTTGCAGACCACCGCGTCGACCTTCGACAGGAAGTCGTAGAAGTCGACGTACTCGCCCTTCTCGTCGCGGCAGCGCATGATCGCGGCGACGACGTTCGCCCCGACGTTGCGGACCGCGCCGAGGCCGAAGCGGATCTCCTTGCCGACCGGGGTGAACGGCCCGGCGGAGGTGTTCACGTCCGGTGGCAGCACCTGGATGCGCATCCGGCGGCACTCCGAGAGGTAGAGCGCCATCTTGTCCTTGTCGTCGCCGACGGAGGTGAGCAGCGCCGCCATGTACTCGGCCGGGTAGTGCGCCTTCAGGTAGGCCGTCCAGTAGGACACCAGACCGTACGCCGCCGAGTGCGCCTTGTTGAAGGCGTAGCCGGCGAAGGGGACCAGCACGTCCCAGACCTTCTGGATCGCCTCGTCGGAGTAGCCCCGCTCCCGGCAGCCGTCCCGGAACGGGATGAACTCCTTGTCGAGGATCTCCTTCTTCTTCTTACCCATCGCCCGGCGCAGCAGGTCGGCCTGGCCGAGGGTGTAGCCGGCGAGGATCTGCGCGGCGCGCTGCACCTGCTCCTGGTAGACGATCAGGCCGTAGGTGGGCGCGAGGATCTCCCGCAGCGGCTCCTCCAGCTCCGGGTGGATCGGGGTGATCTCCTGGAGGCCGTTCTTGCGCAGCGCGTAGTTGGTGTGCGAATCCACACCCATCGGGCCGGGCCGGTAGAGCGCGAGGACGGCGGAGATGTCCTCGAAGTTGTCCGGCTTCATCATCCGCAGCAGGGAGCGCATCGGCCCGCCGTCGAGCTGGAACACGCCCAGGGTGTCGCCCCGGGCCAGCAGCTCGTACGCGGGCTTGTCATCCAGCGGCAACCCGAGCAGGTCCAGCTCCTTGCCGTGGTTGAGCTGGATGTTCTTCACCGCGTCGTCGATGATCGTCAGGTTGCGCAGGCCGAGGAAGTCCATCTTCAACAGCCCGAGCGACTCGCACGTCGGGTAGTCGAACTGGGTGATGATCACCCCGTCGGAGTCCCGGCGCATCAGCGGGATGTGGTCGATGATCGGCTCGGCGGACATGATGACGCCGGCGGCGTGCACGCCGGTCTGCCGGATCAGCCCCTCGATGCCCCGGGCGGTGTCGATGACCTTCTTGACGTCCGCCTCGGCCTCGTACATGCCCCGGATCTCGCCGGCCTCGGCGTAGCGGGGGTGCTTGGGGTCGAAGATGCCCTCCAGCGGGATGTCCTTGCCCATCACCGCCGGGGGCATCGCCTTGGTGATCCGGTCGCCCACCGCGTACGGGTAGCCGAGCACCCGGGCCGAGTCCTTGATCGCGGCCTTCGCCTTGATCGTGCCGAACGTGGCGATCTGGGCGACCTTGTCCTCGCCCCACTTGTCGGTGACGTACTTGATGACCTCGCCACGCCGGCGCTCGTCGAAGTCGATGTCGACATCCGGCATCGAGACGCGCTCGGGGTTGAGGAACCGCTCGAAGATCAGCCCGTGCGGGATCGGGTCGAGGTCGGTGATGCCCAGCGCGTACGCCACCAGCGAGCCGGCCGCCGACCCACGCCCGGGGCCCACCGCGATGCCCTGGCTCTTGGCCCACTGGATGAAGTCGGCGACCACGAGGAAGTACGACGGGAAGCCCATCTGGATGATGACGCCCAGCTCGTACTCGGCCTGCTTGACGTGCCCCTCCGGGATGCCGCCGGGGTAGCGCCGGGCCAGCCCGGCGAAGGTCTCCTTGCGGAACCAGGACTCCTCGGTCTCCCCCTCCGGGACCGGGAAGCGCGGCATCAGGTTGTGGAACTCGAACATCCCGGCCGGGTCGACCTTCTCGGCGACCAGCAGGGTGTTGCGGCAGCCCTCCAGCCAGAGGTCGGAGTTGTCGACGGCGCGCATCTCGTCGGCGGACTTGATGTAGTAGCCGCTGCCGTCGAACCGGAACCGGTTCGGGTCGGCGACGTTCGCCGCCGTCTGGACGCAGAGCAGCACGTCGTGCGCCTCGGCCTGGGACTCGTGGGTGTAGTGCGAGTCGTTGGTCACCACGGGCGGGATGTCCAGCTTGCGGGAGATGTCGTGCAGCTCCTGGCGGACCCGGCTCTCGATGCTGATGCCGTGGTCCATGATCTCCAGGAAGTAGTTCTCCTTGCCGAAGATCTCCTGGTACCGCGCCGCGGCCTTGAGCGCCTCGTCGTACTGGCCCAGGCGCAGCCGGGTCTGCACCTCGCCGGAGGGGCAGCCGGTGGTGGCCATCAGCCCCTCGGCGTTCTCCGCGAGCAGCTCCGCGTCCATCCGCGGCCACTTGACGAAGAAGCCCTCGGTGTACGAGCGGCTGGTGAGCTTGAACAGGTTGTGCAGGCCCGTCTTGTTCTTCGCCCAGATCGTCATGTGGGTGTAGCCGCCGCTGCCGGAGACGTCGTCGCTCTTCTGCTCCGGCCGGCCCCAGCGCACCCGCTGCTTGTGGAAGCGCGACTCCGGCGCCACGTACGCCTCGATGCCCAGGATCGGGGTGACGCCGGCCGCCATCGCCTGCTTGTAGAAGTCGTTCGCGCCGTGCATGTTGCCGTGGTCGGTCATCGCGACCGCCGGCATGCCCTGCCGCTTGACCTCGGCGAAGAGGTCCTTCAGCCGGGCCGCGCCGTCGAGCATCGAATACTCCGTGTGCACGTGCAGATGCGCGAACGAATCGCCCATGCGTGGCGCCCCCCGGGTCGGATCATGGGATGGTCGAGGTCGGACGGCCTACCCTATCGCCGCCTCGTCAGGCCCCTCCAGACGCCGCGCCCGGCACAGCGGGGCGGGTGTCGCGGATCTCGCCGACCGGCTCCGGCGGCGCCTCGCGACAGTCGGTTCGCGGACTCGCGGCGGGCCGCCCGGCGACGCCGGCCGTACCCTGAGCGGACGGTGTCCGGCGAGCATTGGACGACCTGATGCCCCTCGGCGAGGATATCGAGGCCCTGGCCGCGTCGGCGGCGCGCGGCGACGCGGCGGCGCTCGACGCGCTGCTGGCCGCGGTCCGCCCCGAGGTGCTGCGGCTCTGCGCGCGCCTGCTGCCGAACCGGCAGGACGCCGAGGAGGCGTGCCAGGACACGCTGCTCGCGGTGGCCCGGGGCATCGGCCGGTTCGAGGGCCGCTCGTCGTTCCACACCTGGCTGCACCGGCTGGCGGCCAACCGGGCCCGCTCGACCTACCGCGTGCTGCGCCGGCGCTGGCTGGTGGAGGCAGGCGGCGTGCCGCTGCCGGAGCCGGTGGATCCCCGGCGGACCAGCGTGGTCGCCGGCACCCGGCTCGACCTGCTCGACGCGCTCGACTCGGTCCGCCCCGAACTCGCCGAGGCGGTGACCCTGCGCGACGTCCTCGGGTTGGGCTACCGCGAGATCGCCGACCTGCTCGACCTGCCGGAGGGCACCGTCAAGTCGCGGCTGCACGAGGCCCGCAGGCAGGTCCGGCTCCGGCTGACCGGTGAGCCCGGGCGCGGCGGGGAGGGGCTGCCGTGATGCCGACGATCCGCCGGGCCGGGGCGGCGGAGACCGAGGCCGGCCGGGACGGCGCGGCGGGTCACTGGCGTCCGTCGTCGGTCGGCCGGTGGCGCCGCTCGTCGGCCGGCCGGTCGCGGCGGTCGTCGGTGGGCCGGTGGTGCCCCTCGTCGGGCGGCCCGGCGCGGTGGCGGCGCGCCGCGGCCGGGCTGGTCGCGGCGGTCCTGGCCGGCGCGGGCGCGGCGTGCGGCGGCGGGGACACGCCGGTCGCGCCGCTGCCCGTCCAGCCGCCGACCGCGACCGCGGCCGGCCCGTCCGGTCCGCCGGTCGCCGCGCCGCCGACCGCCGCGACCACGCCGGCCACCCGGCCGGCCCCGCCCGCCGCCGCCCCGCCGGCCGCGCGCCCCCCGGCGGCCGCACCGCCCGCGACGACCACCACCCGGCGTACGCCGCCCGCGACGCGGTCGCCGAGCGGGCCGCCCAGCACCTGCTTCGGGGCGGTGCGTCACGACCTGGTGCTGGCCGAGACCGAGTTGGCCCTGCTCACCTCGCTCTGCTTCGCCACCGGTGGGGTGCTGCGGATCATCGGCATCGGTCCCGGCGAGGTGACCGTGGACCGCGAGGACCTGGTCTCCCGCAGCTACGAGGCCGGGGTGGTGGACGTCCGGTTCGTCCGACCCGGCACGGTGGCCGTGCTGATCCCGCAGGAGGGCACGACGCACACGGTCACCGTGGTGGTGCGGTAGCCGAGCGACGGGCGCGGGCGCCCGTGGGCGGCCAGCGTTCGAGCAGCCGGTCCAGTGCCTCGCCGTACGGGGTCGGGACGATGTCGCCCTCGAACACGATGGCCAGCTCGCCCGAG
Source organism: Micromonospora sp. NPDC004336 (assembly GCF_053602615.1). Lineage (NCBI taxonomy): Bacteria > Bacillati > Actinomycetota > Actinomycetes > Micromonosporales > Micromonosporaceae > Micromonospora > Micromonospora sp. NPDC004336. The sequence goes on along the minus strand of NZ_JBSGDY010000145.1, from coordinate 6,642 downwards.
CGTGCCCGCCCGACTGACGCGGTGACCGGGCCCCGTGGGAGGGGTCATCGGCGGTGCCGCCCGCCCACCCGCACCCCGGCCAGCAGGGTGTCCACGAAGTCGGCCCGGCTGTCGGCCGGGGGTGTCGCCTGAACGTAGATCAGGCCGAGGCGACCGGGCGCGAGCCCGGCCGCCTCGACGATCTCGGGTCGGCCCTGCTCGCAGGTGAACCGGGCCACCACCCAGTCGACGCCCGCCTGACGGGTGCGACGCACCGGCGAGGCGGCGCACGCCGCGTGCGGCCGCTCGGCGACGAATCCCGCCGGGGTGGTCCGCGCGGCGAGCCCGGCCGACAACCCGACGAAGGCACCCGGCACGCTCGGGTCGGTCCCCCATCTCGGCGGGTCGGGTGACATGACCAGGGCCGGCTCGAGGCGGCCGTCGTCGCCGTACCGGCCGGCCCAGCCGGTGCCGGTGGCCCGCCATCCGGGCGGCAGCCGGACCGTCACCGGCCCGCTCGTCCAGCTCTCGGCGTCCCGCCCGACCGTCGTGCCGTCCCCGGCCGTGGATCCGGCCCCGGCGAGGGCCAGTACGCCCAGCACCAGCACGCCGAGCCGCCGCCGGGTGACCGGCCGACCCGGTGCCCGCACCCGCCCGGGCGGGACACCGACCAGACCGGGGGGCGGGTTGCCGGGCAGGTCGGCGACCGAGCCCGGGTGCGGCCTGGCGGGCGGGTCGGCGGCGGGCGCGGGGGCGGCGCGCGGGGTGCGCGGAGACACGCCGGCCGGCGCCCGGGCGGGCGGCGGATCGCCCGGCCCGGGTGCCGACTCCCCGGCGACGAACCTCGCGGGCGCGGTGACCGCGTGGCGCAGGGCGACACGGAAGGCGGCGGCGTCCGGGTACCGGTCGGCGGGTCGGTGCGCGGTGGCCCGCCGCAGGACCGCGACCACCCCGGGCGGAACGCCCGGACGCGTCCCGGCCGCCGCGTCGACGTCGGCGGTGCTGGCGTGACCAACGGCGGCGACCGGGCCGAGGAGCCGCAGGCCGAGCCGGCCCAGGCCGTACACGTCGGCGCGGGTGTCGACGACGGCGAGCGGATCGTCCTGTTCCGGGGCCATGTAGCCGGGGGTGCCGGCGCGGGCGGTGAGACCGGAGGAGGCGGCGAGGGCCTTGGCCAGCCCGAGATCGGCGATCAGGACCCGCTCGCCGTGCGGGCCGGACCGGAACAGGACGTTGCCCGGGGTCAGGTCGCGGTGCACCACGCCGTGGCGGTGCAGGACGGCGACCCCTGCGGCGATCTCGGCCAGCAGGTCCAGGGCGGCGGGCGCCGGCATCGGGCCGGCCGTGAGGCGGTCGCGCAGGCTGCCACCGTCGGCCCAGGCCATCACCGAGTACGGTCGGCCGTCGGCCAGCTCGCCGGCGGCGTGGACGCGGATCAGCCGCTCGTCGTCGAGTTGGCGCAGAAGGCGGGCCTCGTCGAGGAACCGCTCCCGTACCCGCAGGTCGTGGTGCCAGTTCTCGGCCAGCACCTTGATCGCCACCCGGGAGTCGAGCACCGGGTCGTGGCCCAGCCAGACCGTCGCGAACGAGCCCACGCCCAGCAGCCGCTCGATCCGGTAGGGCCCGATCTGCTCCGGACCGGTCACCGCACCACCCCCGACACCGGCGGTCCCCCTGCTCCGCCTCGACAGTAGACGGGCGCCGGGTCGGCGGCAGCCCTCGACGACGCGCCCCGGTGCGGGCGGGCGGACGTGGGTCGGAAACCCGACGAACCGATTCCACCGGCGGGGAGACCAAGACAACAAGGACATCCGTACTCCGTAGGAGGAGATCCCCGTGCACCGTCTCTCGTACACCGTCGTCACCGCCCTGCTCGCCGCGGCCGGGCTCATGCCGATCACCGGGGCATCCCCGGCCGCCGCCGCACCCCGGACGGCCGCCGCCGGGCTTCCGACCGACCGTCCCGGCGCGGCGGCCGACGCCGCCGAGCGGGACGAGGTGGGGCTCATCAGCGTCCGGGGTGCCGGACCGTTCCGGATCGGGGCCCGCCTGGAGCGTCTGGCGGCGGCCGGTCTCATCGACTGGACGGCCCCCGACTGCCGGAACGTGGTCCACGCCGGCGTCACCGGGGCCTGGGCGGGGAAGGTCCTGCTGGCCTTCCGCGACGGACGGCTGGTGGAGGTGGGCACCGCCACCGCGCCGCCGCGCACGCCCGCCGGCGCGGGGGTGGGCATGTCCTTCGCCGCTCTGGAGGAGATCTACGGCGTACGGGGCTCGATGATCCGCAACGACGCGGGTGACGCCTCGGCGTACCTGGTGCGCGTCGGCTCCCGGGTGGAGTTGTTCACCGGCCACCCGATCCGGCCGGGGGTCGGCTACCTCCAGGTCGGGCCGGCGGCCCACGTCGAGCGCGAGTTCCGGCGGGGCGTCTCCTGCTGACCGACGTTCCGACACCGACGGCGGCGGGCCCCCGCGGGCCCGCCGTGCCGGGCTCCCGACCGTCGCCGAGTGCCGGGATGAGATCCTCACCAGGGTGAACACCGTGACTGACGACGACTGGCGGCGGCCGGGGCCCACCCCGGAGCAGCGACGCCTCGACGTCTACGCCGGGCTGGTGACGGTCGCCCTGGCGCTGGTCAGCCTCACCCTCGCCCGCAGCACCGGGGCGTTCCTGCTGGGGCCGCCGCCGTCCGTGCCGGAGCAGGTCTTCTGGACCGTCGCCGTGACCCTGCCGGTGATCTGGCGACGCCGCTTTCCCACCGCCACCACCGTGGTCGTCTCGATCGCGTTCGTCGCCGCGCAGGCGCGCTCCGCCCCGGAGACGCAGCTCTCCCAGTGGGCGCTGTTCGCCGCCCTCTACTCGCTGGGCGCGTGGGGGCCGGACCGCCGGCTGGCCCGCCGGCTGCGGATCGCCGTCATCGCCACCATGTTCGTCTGGCTGGGCGTCTCCTACGCGCTCGCCATCGACGACATCCCGCCCGACGCGTTCGACCGCGCGGTCGGGCCGGTGCCCCCGCTGCTCGCCTCGATCGTCGGCGGGGTGCTGGTCAACGGCATCTTCTTCGGGTTCGCGTACTTCTTCGGGGAGACCGCGTGGCTGGCCGCCCGCCGGCAGCACGAGGTGCAGGAGCAGGCCGCGGAGCTGCGCCGCTCGCAGGCCGAGGTCCGCGAGCACGCGGTGGTCGGCGAGCGGGTCCGCATCGCCCGGGAGCTGCACGACGTGGTCGCCCACCACGTGTCGGTGATGGGCGTGCAGGCGTCGGCCGCCCGCCGGGTGCTCGACAAGGACCCGGCCAAGGCCCGCACGGCACTGGGCGCGATCGAGGAGACGGCCCGCACGGCCGTCGACGAGCTGCGCCGGATGCTCGGCGTGCTCCGCGCCCGCGACGACGACGCCGACCGCGCGGACCAGCCGGGGCCGGCCGCGATCGACCAGGTCACGGCCGTGGTCGACCGGGCCCGCGAGGCCGGGCTGCGGGCCACCCTGGGGGTGTACGGGGACCGGGTGCCGCTGCCGGAGTCGGTCTCCCAGTCCGTGTACCGGGTCGTCCAGGAGGCCGCCACGAACACGCTCAAACACGCCGCCGGGGCGACCGCGCTCGACGTGCGGATCCGCTACCTGGCACACGAGGTGGAGGTCGACGTGACCGATGACGGACGGGCCACCCGCCCGGCGAACGCCGACGGGCTCGGCCTGATCGGGATGCGGGAGCGGGTCGCCACCCACGGCGGCTCGCTGGAGGTCGGCCCGCGCGCCGGCGGCGGTTGGCGGGTGCGGGCCCGGTTCCCGCTGCCCGTGGCGGCGGGACGGCCGGCGTGAGCGCCGAGCGGACGGAGCCGGGGGCGGCCCGCGCCGACGACGGGGCGTACGACGTGGACGCCTGGGCGGAGCACCGGGCCGACCGGCCGGTGCGGGTGCTGCTCGCCGACGACCAGCATCTGGTCCGCACCGGGTTCCGGGTCATCCTCGAGGTGGAGGACGACATCGAGGTCGTCGGGGAGGCGGCCGACGGCGCACGTGCCGTCAGCATGACCCGCGTGCTGCGCCCGGACGTGGTGCTGATGGACGTGCAGATGCCCGGGGTCGACGGGCTGGAGGCCACCCGGCGCATCACCGCCGAGCAGGACGAGCCGGGCGGCCCGGCCGTGCTGATCCTCACCACCTTCGACCGGGACGACTACCTGTTCGCCGCGCTGCGGGCGGGGGCCAGCGGCTTCCTGCTCAAGAACGGCACCCCGGAGGCGCTGGTCGAGGCCATCCGGGTGCTCGCGCGGGGCGACGGGCTGCTCGCCCCGGAGCTCACCCGGCGGGTCATCGCCACCTTCGCCCGCCCCGGCGACCCCGCCGCACCGGCCGGTGGGCGGGCCCGGCCGGAGGTGGCGCTGCGGGACCTCACGCCCCGCGAGCGGGAGGTCCTGGTGCTGGTCGCCGGGGGCGCCAGCAACGCCGAGATCGCCGCCGAGCTACACCTGGGCGAGGCGACGGTCAAGACGCACGTGAGCCGGGTGCTGGCCAAGCTCGGCCTGCGCGACCGGGTGCAGGCGGTGGTCTTCGCGTACGAGCACGGGGTGGTGCGTCCCGGCCGGTGACCGGTCTCCGCCGCGCGGCGGACCCGCCGGCTCAGCCTGCGGGCGGACGGCGGCGGGCGGTCGACGATCTAGCGTCGACCCGTGACGAACGTCCTCCGTCTCGACGGTGTCGACCGCAGCTTCGGCGACCGTCGGGTGCTCCAGAACGTGTCCTTCGACGTGGCGGCCGGCCGGATGACCGGCTTCGTCGGCGGCAACGGCGCCGGCAAGACCACCTCCATGCGGATCATCCTCGGGGTGCTCGCCCCGGACGCCGGCGAGGTGAGCTGGCAGGGCGCGCCGCTGACCCGGGAGGTCCGCCGGCGCTTCGGCTACATGCCGGAGGAACGCGGCCTCTATCCCAAGATGAGCGCCCGGGAGCAGGTGACCTACCTGGGCCGGCTGCACGGCATGACGGCCGCCGCCGCGCGGCGCAGCACGGACGCGCTGCTGGAGCGGGTCGGGCTCGCCGAGCGCGGCGGCGACCTGCTGGAGACGCTGTCGCTGGGCAACCAGCAGCGCGCGCAGATCGCCGCCGCGCTGGTGCACGACCCGGAGGTGCTGGTGCTCGACGAGCCGTTCTCCGGCCTCGACCCGATGGCCGTGGACACGGTCGTCGCGGTCCTGCGGGAGCGGGCCGCCACGGGCGTGCCGGTGCTCTTCTCCAGCCACCAGCTGGACGTCGTCGAGCGGCTCTGCGACGACCTGGTGATCATCTCCGGCGGCGTGATCCGGGCCGCCGGCAGCCGCGCGGAGTTGCGCGCGGCGTACACGACGCCCCGGTTCGAACTGGTGGTGGAGACCGACGCCGGCTGGCTGCGGGACCAGCCCGGGGTGACCCTGGTCGACCTCGACGGCGCCCGCGCCGTGTTCGACCTCGCGCCCGGCGCGGACGAGCAGCCGGTGCTGCACGCGGCGCTGGCCCGCGGCCCCGTCCGCGCCTTCCGCCCGGTCGCCCCGTCCCTCACCGAGATCTTCCGAGAGGTCGCCCAGTGAACACCACGCAGGCCACCCGCCTGGTCGCCGCCCGCGAGATCCAGGTCAAGCTGCGCGACCGCACCTTCCTGTTCACCACCCTGTTCTTCCTGCTGGTCGCCGCCGCCGCGACCATCCTGCCGCCGCTGCTCTCCGGCGGCCCGTCGAGCGTCGCGGTGACCGAGGCGGCGGCCGGCCCGCTGCGCGAGGCGGGCCTGGAGGTACGCGCGGTGCCCGACGACCGCGCCGCCGAGCGGGCCGTACGCGACGGCGACGTCGACGCGGCGGTGGTCTCCGGGCCGGCGGTGCTGGCCATGGACGACGCCCCGGACGACGTGGTGGCAGCGCTGAGCACACAGCCCACCGTCCGGCTGCTGGACCCGGACGCGGTGGACCCGGTGGTGGCCTTCCTGGTGCCGTTCGCCTTCGCGTTCGTCTTCTTCCTCACCTCGCAGACCTTCGGCGTGCAGATCGCCCAGTCCGTGGTGGAGGAGAAGCAGACCCGGATCGTGGAGATCCTGGTGGCGGCCGTGCCGGTCCGGGCGCTGCTGGCCGGCAAGCTGGTCGCCGGAACGGTGCTGGCGTTCGGGCAGATCGCCCTGATCGTCCTGGTCACGGTGGCCGGCGTGCAGTTCGGCGGCAGCGGCGGGCTGCTGTCGCTGCTGGCCCCCGCGATCGGCTGGTTCGTGCCGTTCTTCCTGGTCGGGTTCGTGCTGGTCGCGGCCATGTGGGCGGCGGCCGGCGCGCTGGTCAACCGCCAGGAGGACATCGCCGGCGTGTCGACGCCGGTGCAGCTGGCGGTCATGCTGCCGTTCTTCGCGGTGGCCTTCCTCAACGACAACGCGACCGCCATGCGGGTGCTGTCCTACCTGCCGTTCTCCGCGCCGACGGCGATGCCGCTGCGGCTGTTCACCAGGGACGCGGCCGGCTGGGAGCCGCTGGTGTCGCTGGCCCTGCTGCTGGTGACCGCCGCCGCGTTCGTCGTCGCCGGCGCGCGGGTGTACGAGGGCTCGCTGCTGCGTACCAACGGTCGCACCTCGTTGCGCGCCGCGTGGGGGTCCCGCGAGACCGTGGGCTGAGCGGCGGTCGGCCCGGGCGCCGGTGTCCTGTTCGGACGCC
>NZ_JBSGDY010000144.1:0-16451 GCF_053602615.1 Micromonospora sp. NPDC004336 | reverse complement strand
CGGCCCGGCACCGACCGGCCCGGCAGCGACCGGCCGGGTGCGGCGGTCGCCGGGAACGGCCCGGGCGGCGACGGCGGGCGGTCGCGGTGAGACCCGTCATCCCGTACGTCACCGCCGCGCTGCTGTTCGGCCTCGGCGTCTACGGCGTGCTGCGCCGGCGCAACGCGGTGCTCGTGCTGATGGCCGTCGAGCTGATGCTCAACGCGGTCAACCTGATCCTGGTCACCGCCGACACCACCGTGCGCGCGCAGTTGCCGCACGGCGGGCAGGTCTTCGCGCTCTTCGTGATCGTGCTGGCCGCCGCCGAGATCGGGGTCGGCCTGGCGATCGTGCTCCAGCTCTACCGGCTGCGGGCCAGCGTCGCCGTCGACGAGGTCCCGCTGGCCGAGCCCTCGTCCGTCGCGCCCCCGCCCGAGCCGGTAGCCGCCGGCCGCCACGCCTCCGCGGGCGTCGCCGGTACCGGGCCCGACCCCGCAAGCGTCGCCGGTACCGGGCCCGACCCCGCAAGCGTCGCCGGTACCGGGCCCGACCCTGCGGGCGTCGCCAGCACCGGGGCCGACCCCGCGGACACCGCCGGCACCGGGCCCGAGCCCGGGAACGCCGCCGGGACGGACGCCCGGCCCGGGCCCGCCGACCGCCCGGAGGGACAGCGGTGAGCACGACCACCCTGCTCGGCGCGCTGCTGCCGGCCGTACCGCTGGTGGCGGGCCTGCTCGGGCTGCTGCTGCCGCCCTCGCCGCGCGGCGCAGGGACGGGCGAGGACCGGGCGCGGCGGGCGGCGATCGCGCTCGGCGTGGCCGGCGCGGCGGGCGCGCTGGCGCTCGCCGTGGCCCTGCTGGTCACCCTCGACCGGCCGGCGGAGGCGTCCACCACCTGGGTCGACCTGGGCGGGTTGGCCGTGACCCTCGGCGTACGGCTCGATTCCGCCGCCGCGCTGGTCGCCGTCGCGGTCGCCGCGGTGGCCCTGGCCGTGCAGGTCTACTCGATCGGCTACCTGCGCCGGGGCCCGCACGACGACGTCGACACCGATCATCGCTACCCGCCCTACGCGGCGCAGATCAGCCTCTTCACCGCCGCCATGCTGCTGGTGGTGGTCGCCGGCGACCTGATCCTGCTGCTGGTCGGCTGGGAGGTGATGGGCATCTGCTCCTACCTGCTCATCGCCCACGACCGCCGGCTGCCGGAGGCGCCGGCCGCCGCCATGAAGGCGTTCCTGGTGACCCGGGTCGGCGACGTCGGCTTCCTGCTCGGCATCGCGCTGCTCGGCGTCTCGGCCGGCAGCTTCCGGATCGCCGACGTGCTCGCCCACGACCACGCGACAGGCACGCTGACGGCCGCGTGCCTGCTGCTGCTCGCCGGGGTGGCCGGCAAGAGCGCCCAGTTCCCGCTGCACACCTGGCTGCCGGACGCGATGGCCGGCCCGACACCGATCTCGGCGCTGATCCACGCCGCCACCATGGTCGCCGCCGGGGTGTACGCGGTGACCCGGCTCTACCCGCTGTTCGAGGCGACGCCGGTCGCGCTGGCCGTGCTCGGCGTCATGGCCTCGGTCACCCTGCTGCTCGGCGCGTTCGCCGCCACCGCCCAGGACGACCTCAAGCGCGTACTGGCCTGGTCGACGGTCTCCCAGATCGGCTACATGACGGGCGCGCTGGCGGTCGGCTCCACCTCGGCCGCCCTGTTCCACCTGTTGACCCACGCCGCGTTCAAGGCGCTGCTCTTCCTCGCGGCGGGCGCGGTGATCCACGCGGTCGGCACCACGCTGATGTCCCGCATGGGTGGGCTGCGCCGGAGCATGCCGATCACGTTCTGGTGCACGGTCGTCGGGCTCGGGGCGCTGGCCGGGGTGCCGCCGCTGTCGGGGTTCTGGAGCAAGGACGGGGTGCTCGCCGCCGCCCAGGAGGCCGCCCTGCACGGCACCGGGCCGGCCCCGTCCTGGGTGGGCTGGCTGGTCTGGCTGGCCGGTCTGGCCGGCGTCGCGGTCACCGCCTGGTACGCCACCCGCCTGCTGCTGCGCACCTTCCTCGGGGAGACCCGCACCCCCCTGGCCCACCCGCACGACCCGCCCGCCGTGATGCGCTGGCCGGTGCTGCTGCTGGCCGTGCCCGCCGCCCTGCTCGGCCTCGCCGGCTTCGACTGGGCCTTCGCGCGCCGGCTGCTGCTCGCGCCCGCCGCCGGCGAGCCGACCGGAGAGCAGGCCCTGATCCACGTCGGCCCGGAACTGCTGCTGCCGCTGGCGCTGCTGGCCGCCGGGGCCGGGCTGGCCTGGGCCCGCTGGCGGCGGGACCGGGCCGCCGACCCGGCGACCGCGTTGGGTCCGCTGCGGCCGGTCCTCGCCGCCGCGTTCCGGCTCGACGACGTCCAGCGCGCCCTGGTCGTACGCCCGACGAAGGCGCTGGCCCGCGCGGCGCGTACGGCCGACGAGGTGGTGGTGGACGGCGCGGTCGAGGGCAGCGGCCGGGCCGCGCTCGGCCTCGGCGGCGGCCTGGCGGCGCTGCACCGCGCGGCGCTGCCGCGCGCGGCGGCCGGGGTGCTGGCCGGGGCGCTGCTGATCGGCCTTGCGGCCGTCCTGATCGGAGTTTCCGCATGACCGCGAGGAGTGGGCCGGTGCTGCGCGCCCCACGGCCGCGAACCGGGGTGACGCCGTGAGCGACGTCCGGTTCGGGGAGTTCCTGCTGGTGGCGGTGCTGGCGCTGCCGGCGCTCGGCGCGCTGGCGGTGGCGGCGACGCCCCGGGACCGGGCGGCCCGCGCGGTCGGCACGGTCGTCGCCGCGCTGACCCTGGTGGCCGCCGCGCTGCTCTTCCTCAGCGACCGCGGCTGGATGACCTACACGGCCGGCGTCCCCGCCGTGCGGCCGTGGCACCGGCTCGACCTGCCCTGGGTGCCCGGCCTGGACCTGCGGTTCCACCTCGGGGTGGACGGCATCTCCTGGCCGCTGGTGGTGCTGACCGCCCTGCTCACGCTGCTCTGCTGCGCCTACACGCTGTGGAGGGTCCCCGACGGCGGCAGCGGCCGGGCGCTGGTGGCGCTGCTGCTGGTCGTCGAGGTCGGCATCCTCGGCACCTTCCTCGCCCTCGACCTCGTGCTCTTCTTCGTCTTCTTCGAGGTCGTCCTGCTCCCGATGTACGCGATCATCGCCGGCTGGGGCGGCGCGGACCGCCGCCGGGCGGCGGCGAAGTTCGCCCTCTACACGCTGTTCGGCTCGGTGCTCCTGCTGGTCGGCGTCTACGTGGTGGTCGCCGCCGCCGGCACGGCCGACATCGTGGCGCTCACCGGCGGGACCGGGCTGTCCCGGGGCACTCAGCTCGCCGCGTTCACGCTGCTCGCGCTGGCCTTCGCGGTGAAGAGCCCGCTCTGGCCGCTGCACTCCTGGCTGCCCGACGCGCACACCCAGGCGCCCACCGTCGGCAGCGTCGTCCTCGCCGGGGTACTGCTCAAGATGGGCACGTACGGGCTGATCCGGGTCGCGGTCGGGGTGGCCCCGGAGGGCGCCCGCTGGGCCGCCCCGGTGCTCGGCGTGCTCGCGGTCGCGGCGATCCTGGTCGGGTCGCTGGTCTGCCTCGCGCAGCGCGAGCTGAAGCGGCTGATCGCCTACTCCAGCGTCGGGCACATGGGCTTCGTGCTGCTCGGGGTCGCCACGCTCACCGCCACCGGCATCCAGGCGGCCCTGATCGGCAACGTCGCGCACGGCGTGATCACCGGCCTGCTCTTCTTCCTCGCCGGCGCGGTCAAGGACCGTACGCACACCGGGTCGCTGGACGAGCTGTCCGGGCTGCGGGAGACCGCGCCCCGGCTCGCCGGGCTGCTCGGCTTCGCCGCCGTCGCCTCGCTCGGCCTGCCAGGGCTGGCCGGCTTCTGGGGCGAGGCGTTCGCGGTGATCGCCGCCGTCGAGGCCGGCGGGGCGCTCTGGACCACCCTGGGCGTCCTCGCGGCGGTCGGCGGGGCGCTCACCGCGGCGTACTTCCTGCGGCTGCTGCGCAGGGTGACGCACGGGCGGCCCAGCCCGGCGGTCGGGCGGCTCGCGCCCGGCCTGGCCCGCGCCGAACTGGCCGCGTGGGTGCCGCTGGTGCTGCTCGCCCTCGCGGTCGGGCTGGCCCCGACCCTGGTGCTCGGCGTCGCCGAGGCCCCGGTCGACGCCCTGGTGGAGGTGCTGCGGTGAGCGAGCGAATCATCGGACCTACGCAGCGCAGCGGAGTGCCGGCATCAGCGAGCGGAGTGCCGGCATGAGCCTGGTGCAGAGCGTCGACAACGTGGCGCTGCTCCCGGCGTACCTGGCCGCCGGGACGGCCGTGCTGGTGCTACTGGCCGACCTGCTGGTGGCCCGGGGCCGGGTCACGCTGGTCGCGGCAGCCGTCGGTTCGCTCGCCACCGCGCTGGGCGCGGCCGTGGTCGGCGCCGGGGGCGAGCGCCGGACGTTCTGCGTCGGCGCCGACTGCTCGTACGTCTTCGGTGGCCGGGCGGCGCTGGTCGCCGTCGTCGTCGCCCTGCTCACCCTCGGCGTGCTCGCGCTGTCGGGGCCGCTGCTGCGGGCGGGGCAGTCGCCGACGGGGGAGTACGCCTTCCTGCTCGCCTGCTCGATGACGGGCGGCGTGGTGCTCGGCGCGGCCGGCGACCTGATCACCCTGATCGTGGCGCTGGAGACGCTGACCCTGCCGCTCTACGTGCTCGTCGGGCTGCGGCGGGACAGCCTGGCCAGCGCCGAGGCGGCGGTCACCTTCTTCGTGGTCAGCGTGGTCGCGACCACGCTGACGCTGCTCGGGGCGGCGCTGCTCTACGCGGCCACCGGCGGCCTGCACCTGGGCCGGATCGGCGCGCTCCTCGCCGAGCGGCCGGAGCTGCTGGACCTGCCGCTCACCACCGCCGCCGTGGCGCTGGTGGTGCTGGGGCTGGCGTTCAAGGTGGCGGCGGTGCCGTTCCACGCCTGGGCCCCGGCCACCTACGACGGTGCGCCGCTGCCGGTGGCGGCGTACCTGTCGACCGCCTCGAAGCTGGGCGGCGTGGTGGCGCTGCTCGCCGTCGTGCAGTACGCGCTGCCGGCCGACGTGACCGGCCCGGTGCTCGCCCTGCTCGCGGTGCTGACGATGACCGTCGGCAACCTGGTGGCGCTGCGCCAGCGGCGTACGGTCCGGCTGCTCGCCTGGTCCTCGGTGGCCCAGGCCGGCTACATCCTCGCTCCGCTCGGCGCGTGGGCGCTGGCGGCCGGGCGCGGCGCGGATGCCCGTACCGCCGCGTACGCGGCCGCCGTGGCGTACGCCGTCTTCTTCGTGGTGCTGGAGCTGGCAGCCTTCGCGGCCGTGGTGGCCCTGCGCCCGGCGGGCGCGGACGGCGGCACCGTCGACGACCTGCGCGGCGCGGGCCGACGGCACCCGTGGCGGGCGGCGGCGCTCGGCCTGGCGCTGGTCGGGCTCGCCGGCCTGCCGCCGGGCCTGGCCGGCCTCTTCGCGAAGGTGACGGTGGTCCGGTCGCTGCTGGACGGCGGCGCGGGCTGGCTTGCCGTGGTGGTGGCCGTCAACGCGGTGATCGGTCTCGCCTACTACCTGCGCCTCACCGCGACCCTCTGGGCCGCCCCGACCGCCGCTGCCGCCGCCCCGACCGCCCCGGCCGTCGATGTCGCCGCCCCGACCGGCCCGGCCGCCGATGCCGCCGCCCCGACCGGCCGGGGCGTCCCGACCGGGCCGGCGGCCGACGCCGCCCGTGGCGGGGAGGTCCCCGTCGTGCGGGCGCGGACGGTCGGCGCGGTGCTGGTCGTGGCGACCGTGGTGGCCGTGGTGATCGGCTTCGCCCCGCAGCTCGTGCTCGACGTCGCCGCCCGCTGAGCGCGCCCCTCGGCAGCCGGCTCCCGCGCCCGGATTCCCGCTCTCGGCGGCGGCAATCGGGGCGGGCACTCCGGACATCCCAGGCAACTCACAGCCATTAGACGGATGGTTGACGGGTACCGGGTTGTTGAACCGGTCAGCGGATCCCGCGTGATCCGTGCTGCACCGAAGGAGTGATCGTGCACCACAACCGTCTGAAGACCGCCGCGCTGCTCGGCCTGCTCACCTCGCTGATCCTGGCGGTGGGCTACTGGTTCGGCGGCAGTGGCGGGCTGGTCATCGCCGTCGTCGTCTCGCTGCTGATGAACGGCGTCACCTACTTCTACTCCGACAAGCTCGCGCTGCGCTCGATGCGGGCGCAACCGGTCAGCGAGGCACAGTTCCCCGAGCTGTACCGGATGGTCCGCGAGCTGGCCACCGAGGCCGGGCAGCCCATGCCGCGCCTCTACGTCAGCCCGACGTCGCAGCCCAACGCGTTCGCCACGGGCCGCAACCCGCAGCACGCGGCCGTCTGCGTCACCCAGGGGATCACCGAGATCCTCGACTACCGCGAGCTGCGGGGCGTGATCGGGCACGAGCTGTCGCACGTCTACAACCGGGACATCCTCATCTCCAGCGTGGCGGCCGGCCTGGCCGGCATCATCACCATGCTGGCCAACATCGCCTGGTTCATCCCGCTGGGCGGGGGCGACGACGAGGACTCCCCGAACCCGGCCGTGCTGCTGCTGACCATCATCCTGGGCCCGATCGCGGCGACCGTGATCCAGCTGGCGATCAGCCGCAGCCGCGAGTTCCAGGCGGACGCCTCCGGCGCCCAGCTCACCCGGGACCCGCTGGCCCTGGCCAGTGCGCTGCGGAAGATCCACATGGGCGCCCAGCGCCGGCCGCTGCCGGCCCAGGGACAGCTCACCAGCACCGCCCACCTGATGATCGCCAACCCGTTCAAGGGTGGCGGCGTGGCGGCGCTCTTCTCCACCCACCCCCGGATGGAGGAGCGGGTCGCCCGGCTGGAGCAGATGGCCGCGAGCAGCGGCCCGGTGCGGTTCCAGCGCTGAGGCGCTGATCACCTTTCCGCCCGCGTCCGGTCCGCCGGACGCGGGCGGAACACCCGTGTGAGCGCGTTAACCGTTCCGCTCCCGCTGTTGACGGCGTTAGGGTCGGAAGGTTCCCCGCCCATTACATCCACTGGAGGTTGACCGTGGCCGCACTGCGCCAGTACCTGGGCGTCTGGCGGATCCCAGGGGCGCCGATGCTGCTGGTCACCGGCATCATCGGGCGGCTCGGGATCGGGATGACGCCGCTGGCGCTGCTGCTGGTCGTGGAGCAGGTCACCGGGCGCTACTCGCTGGCGGCGGTCGCCGGGGGCATCTACGCCCTGGCCGGGGCCGCGCTCAGCCCCGTGGCCGGCCGGATCGCCGACCGGATCGGCCCCACCCCGGTGCTCGTCGGCACCGCCGTGGCCCACCCGTTCGCCCTGCTCGGCCTGCTCTGGTCGGCCCGCTCCGACGCCGGCAGCCTGGCGCTGGTCTTCGTGGCCGCGGGTGTCGCCGGGGCGACGTACCCGCCGCTGACCGCCGCGATTCGGGGCGCGTGGAACGACCTCACCTCGCCCGCCTCCGGCCGGCGACACCTGCGCAACACCGCGCTCGCCGCCGAGACCACCCTCTTCGAGATCGTCTTCGTGCTCGGCCCGCTGCTGGTCGCCGGCTTCATCCTGTTCGCCGACGCCGGGGCGGCCCTGGTCGGCTCGGCCGTGGTCACCCTCGTCGGCACCATCGCCGTCGCGCTCGGCCGGGTGATGCGGGGCTGGCAGCCGCACCCGCGCGAGCACCGCACCCGGGGCCTGGGGCCGCTGCGGGTTCCCGGCTTCCCGGCCCTGCTGCTCTGCGTGGGCAGCCTCGGCATCGCCTTCGGCGCGGCCGGCGTCACCGTGCCGGCCTTCGCGACCGCCTACACCTCGGACGACCCGGACAGCCTCGCCGGCGTGCTGTTGGCCGTCTGGGGCGTCGGCAGCGCGATCGGCGGCTTCTGGTTCGGCGTCCGCAAGCCGGCCCGGAACATGACCCGGCAGTTCGCGCTGCTGCTCACCGGCGTGGCCGCCAGCTTCGCCGTCTTCGCGGTGATGCCCACGCCGGTGGCGCTGGGCACCGCCCTGGTGATCGGCGGCGCGACGATCGCGCCCGCGCTCACCCTGGAAAACACCCTGGTCGGCCGGGTCTCCCCGACGAGCATGCTCAACGAGGCGTACACCTGGGTCGTCACCATGTCGGTGGGCGCCAGCGCCGGGGGCGGCGCGGTGGCCGGCCTGATCATCGACCACGCCGGCGGCGTGCCCTGGGCGTTCCTGTTCGCCGGGGCGGCGGTCGCCGTCGGGGCCGGGATCGCGGCCCTGCCCGGCGGGCCCATCGCCCGCGCGGAGGCCACCGCCGTACGCGCCGAGGAGCTCGTGCCCGCCTGATCAGCGCTGGCGCGTCATCCGGTCGGCGAGGCGGCGCAGCGCCGGCGCGGCGGCGAGCAGCGCCTCGCGGTCCGGGGCGTCGAGCTCGGCGAGCGCGTCGCCGAGCAGGTCGCGCCGGTGCCGCCCGTACGCGGCGATCCGCTCCCGCGCCGCGTCGGTCAGCTCCAGGCGGACGGTCCGCCGGTCGACCGGGTCCCGTTCGCGGCGCAGCAGCCCGGCGGTCGTCAGCTCGCCGACCAGCGTGCTGACCGTGTTCGGCGCGGTGCCCAGCCGTTCGGCCGCCTCGCGCACGCCGACGCCCGGGCGGCGCTGCACCAGCCGCAGCACCTCGACCTGGGCGTCCGGCAGGGCGACGCTGCCGGCCCGCTGGCTGGCCGCCCGGCGCAGCACCCGGTGCAGGTCGCCGAGGGCGCCGCTGAGCTGGTCGACCGTCTCGTCCGTCACAGGGCACTCTCCACGCTTCAACAGCTCTGTATGCAGAGCTATCGTATGCGGGCCAGCCGCCACCGAAGGGACGCCATGCCGCACACCACCGCGCCGCCCGCCCGCCCGGACGAGCGCGTCGCCGCGCCGACGGGACGGGCCGCCGTCGTGCTGCTGGTGCTGCTCGGGACGATCACCGCGTTCGGGCCGCTCTCCCTGGACACCTACCTGCCGGCGTTCCCGGAGATGACGCGCGACCTGGCCGCCAGCCAGGCGCGGATCCAGCTCTCCCTGACCACCTGCCTGATCGGCATGGCGGTCGGCCAACTGGTCACCGGCCCGCTCAGCGACCGCTGGGGGCGGCGCCGCCCGGTGCTGGTGGGCGTCGGCGCGTACACCCTGCTGTCGCTGGTCTGCGCCGCCGCGCCGTCGGCCGAGACCCTGGCCGCGGCGCGGTTCGCGCAGGGCTTCGCCGGCGGCATGGGCGTGGTGGTCGCCCGCGCCGTCGTCCGCGACCTCTACTCCGGGCGGGACGCCGCGAAGTACTTCTCCCGGCTGACCCTGGTCTTCGGCATCGCCCCGATGGCCGCGCCCGCCTTCGGCAGCCTGGTGCTGCGCTTCGGCTCCTGGCGTACCGTCTTCGTCGCCCTCGCCGTGATCGGCGCGCTGCTCGCCGCCGCCGTCGCGTGGCGGCTGCCGGAGACGCTGCCCGCGTCGCGGCGCAGCACCGGCGGCCTCGCCGCCACGGCCGCCGCCGGCCGCTCCCTCTTCACCGACCGGATCTTCCTGGGGTACGCGCTGGCGCAGGGCCTCGCCTTCGCCGGACTCTTCGCCTACATCTCCGGGTCGTCCTTCGTCTTCCAGGACGTCTTCGGCGTCTCCGCCGGCACGTTCAGCCTGATCTTCGGCGTCAACGCGCTCGCCCTGGTCGCCGTCGGCCAGGCCAACGCCCGCCTGCTCGACCGCTTCGCGCCCCGGCGGCTGCTCGTCACGCCGCTGGGCGTCGGGGTGCTGGCCGCCGTCGCGGTGCTCGCGGGCGCGCTGCTCGACGCCCTGCCGCTGGTCGTGGTGGCGCTGTTCGTCTTCGTGGGGTCGCTCGGCATGGTGACGCCCAACGGCACCGCGCTCGCCCTGGACCGGCACGCCGCCCACGCGGGCACCGCCGCCGCCCTGCTCGGCGCCATCCAGTCGGTGGTGGGCGCGGCGGCGGCGCCGTTGGTCGGGCTCGGCGGCGAGGGCAGCGCCGTCCCGATGGCAGTGGTGATCAGCGGCGCGGCGGTCGCTTCCCTCGCCGTCGTCCTCACCCTGGCCCGCCCGCCCCGGTCGGCCACCCCGGCCCGGGTCTGACGGGCCGTCGCGCCGCCCCGCCGGAGCCGGCGGCTCTAGCCCTCCAGGAGCTTCTTGAGCGCCGCGACGTGTCCGGCGTAGGCGCGCCTGCCCTCGGGGGTGAGGCTGACCCAGGTCCGCACCCGGCCGCGGCCGGTGGGTTTGGAGACGGTGAGGTAGCCGCCGTCCTGCAGCACCTTCAGGTGCTTGCTGAGCACCGAGTCGGCGACCCCGAGCAGGTCACGCAGCACGCTGAACTCCGCACTTGACGTGGCGTTGAGAAAGGCGCAGATCCGCAGCCGGTTCGGCGCGTGTACCAGCTCGTCGAACTGCTCGGTCATACGCCCGCTCGCAACTGGGCCCGCAGCGCCGCGTCGAACCGGTGCCCTGGGGCGGCCGGCCCGATCGCCAGGCCGGCCGGGGCCCCTACCGGTAGTTGGTGAACTGGAGGGCGACGCCGAAATCCTCGCCCTTGAGCAGCGCGATCACGGCCTGGAGGTCGTCCTTCTTCTTGCCGGTGACGCGGAGCTGGTCGCCCTGGATCTGCGCCTGGACGCCCTTCGGGCCCTCGTCGCGGATCTTCTTGCTGATTGCCTTGGCCTTGTCGGAGTCGATGCCCTGGATGACCTTGCAGTCGATCTTGAACGTCTTGCCCGACGAACGCGGGTCGCCGGCGTCCAGCGACTTCAGCGAGATGTTCCGCTTGATCAGCTTCTCCTTGAACACCTCCAGCGCCGCCCGCACCCGTTCCTCGGTCTCCGCCTGGAGGCTGATCGCCTCCTCGCCCGACCAGGAAATCTCGGCGCTGGTGCCCCGGAAGTCGAACCGCGTCGCGAGCTCCTTCTCCGCCTGGCGGAGGGCGTTGTCGACCTCCTGGCGGTCGACCTTGCTCACGATGTCGAACGACGGGTTGGCTGCCATGCTCATGCTCCTGCTGTCCGGCGGATTGTTGTCGTGTGTCCCCCGCTGACCAG
Source organism: Micromonospora sp. NPDC004336 (assembly GCF_053602615.1). NCBI lineage: Bacteria > Bacillati > Actinomycetota > Actinomycetes > Micromonosporales > Micromonosporaceae > Micromonospora > Micromonospora sp. NPDC004336. The sequence goes on along the minus strand of NZ_JBSGDY010000144.1, from coordinate 5,453 downwards.
CGGTACGACCCCCTGACGGTACCCGGTTGCGCTCGGGCCGGGGGGAGCCGCTATCCTTGCTTCCGCTGCCGCGTTACGACGCGGTGGGGTGCCCTGGCGGGTTGCCCGAGCGGCCAATGGGAGCGGACTGTAAATCCGTCGCGAAAGCTACAGAGGTTCGAATCCTCTACCCGCCACCAGGTGCACGAACGGCCCCGTGAGCTGCGGAAACGCACTCCGGGGCCGTTCTCGTTCAGTCCAGCGGAGTCCAGCCCGATCCGGTGCTCTGTGGCTGCCTGCGGGAACATAGCGGGAACGGATGATCTTGTCCTCGCCCGGGCCGTTGTCCGCTGGCTACGTGGTCCAGAGACGAGAAGGCGTGCATCAGGCCGGCCCGCCGCGACAGATCCGGTTTCGTCATCTTGTGACCCTTGCCGTCGCTACCCTCTGCTTGTGAACGACATCCGGGTGTCAAATCGTGACCGAGACGCGGTCGTGGTCCGGCTCGGCGTCGCTGCGAGCGAGGGGCGATTGACTCTCGATGAGTTCGAGGACCGGTCAGCGCAGGCCTACGCCGCGAAGAGCTATGGCGAACTAGACGTCCTGGTGGCCGACCTGCCGTCGCTGGCACCCGACCAAGCAGGCACCGTGGCACGCGATCACGGAGGCACGGCACGCGATCACGGAGGCATCGCACTGTCGTTCTTGGCGCTCGCCGCAGGTGTGGTCTGGGTGCCGTTGTCCGAAGAACTGCATCCCGTTCTCCTTCCGGGAGCCGCTGGCGTTGTGTTCGGCCTTTTCGGCTTACGCGCAAATACGCCACTCTTCTGCCGTGCGGTGGCAACCTTGGGAGTTCTCGGCGGGTCGCTATGCGTCGCACTGCAAGTCGCCTGGCTCGCCCTTGACTGAACTGCGCTACGCCCCAACCTGCAGCTCCCCAACCACCCACCCACCGCAACCGTTCGGCAACTCCACCGACCACGGAACCGCTCCGGACGGCCGGCTGTTCCGGGGCCTGCATGGCGGTCCGCTGTCTGAGTCGGTCTATGACCGCTGGTGGAAGCTCGCCCGCGAGAACGCGCTCACCCCGCCCCAGGTCGCCTCACCGCTCGCCCGCCGGCCCTACGACCTGCGCCACGCTGCCGCCTCGCTCTGGCTCAACGCAGGCGTCCCGGCGACCGAGGTAGCCCGCCGCCTGGGGCACAGCGTCGCCGTCCTGCTGCGGGTGTACGCGAACTGCATCGACGGGGGAGAAGACGGGGTGAACGACCGGATCGGGAACGCCCTGCGGTGACGGTTGTTCCCGCTGCGGGAACATCACGGGAACAGGACCGGATCGGCGCTCAAGATCGCAGGAAAACCGCTGGTCACGGGCGGTGCAGCACCCAAGATCCCGCGCTCTCTGTAAATCCGTCGCGAAAGCTACAGAGGTTCGAATCCTCTACCCGCCACCAGGAGCACCAACGGCCCCTGACCAGCAGGAATGCTGATCGGGGGCCGTTGTCGTTTGTCTGGCGGGGTCCGGCTTACTCCAGCCGTTGACGACTGGTTGTGGGCAGATGGTGGGCAGGTCGATCTTGCCGCTGAACGCGGTTCTGGGGCGGCGCCTACGGGTGTTGGCGGGCGCTGCCGGGTTGCCGCGGGCCGTGGGCAAGCCAGTCCTGGGGTTGGACTGGCGCGGCAGTCGGAAGCCCTGAGCGCTAACCACGCCGACCCGTTCGGCTTCCGTACCGCCTGGCCGTGATCGTGCCGTCTGGTGATCCAGGGGGCGTCGGCGTCCTGCGACCACGAAAAGATCGAATACCGCTGGGATCGGCTGGTGCTCGCCAGGACCGCCCCGCGCGCCGGGTCGCACTGGACCGATGACGCCGGCTCCCACGAGCGGCGGGGCCTTAAGCACCGGGCACGGCAGGAAACCCGGACGGTCCCGATCCCGCCCCGGCTCGTCGAGATGCTGTGCGCACGTCGAGAATCACGGCGCCGGCCCGGATGGTCGGTTCTTTCGGGGCCTGCACGGCGGTCCGCTCTCCGAGTCGGTGTACGACCGGTGGTGGAAGCTCGCCCGAGAGAAGGCGTTTACCGAATCGCAGGTGGCCTCGCCGCTCGTGCGCCGTCCCTACGACCTGCGGCACGCGGCGGCCTCGCTCTGGCTGAATGCCGGCGTCCCGCCGACCGAGGTCGCTCGGCGCCTGGGCCACGGCGTCGCCGTCCTGCTCCGCGTCTACGCCAACTGCATCGACGGCGGCGACGACTCCATGAACGACAAGATCGCCAAGCCCTCGGATGATTCACGGCACCCGTTTCCGCGCTCGACCGGTCACAATGTGCGAGTGATGACAGGGATGCTCGGCCTCGTGCTGCTGGTCGTGCTGGGCTCTGTTGCGGTTTTCGTCCTGGCGTACCTGGTGGTGTCGCTCTGGCGGTTGGTGAGGCGTGGGGTCACCTCCTTGCCGCGTGCGTTGAAGTCTCTGACGGTCGAGCCGCTGCCGGGAGGGGCCTTCAACGACTCCCGGGACGTGTGGCCTATGCCGCAGGACGACTGATCGGGGATGTGTTCGGTTGACCGCGAAGCTGTGGAGGATGAGTCGTTGAGCATCGAGCATGGCAAGGCGCAGACCAGAACGGTCGTCCGACTGTGTCGCCGAGGTTTAGCGTTGGCTGCCGTCGCACTTGCCCTCGCTGGCTGCGCTGACTCAACCGAGCAAGGTCGACAGGAAGCCAAGGACATGGCGCTGCGGGCCGCAGAGGTTTATACCCGCGACGCCGAGGTCGCCGCGATCAGTCGCACTGAACTAGGCGACGGATCCGTGCGCTACTTGCGCGGGCATCTGGCACGGTCAAACGAACAGGTGTTGGACTCTTGGAGCAGGTCCGGCATGGCCGAGTCGGGTCCGGTGGTCGGCTGGGTGGACGTAGCACTTACCCGTACGTCATCTGACAGCGTTTTCTCCAAGGGTTCCACGGTGACCACCTGCATCCGCTTCGAGGTGTCCTGGTCTGACCGTAACGGCGCCCAGTACTCGTACCACGCCAAGGACTGCCCAGCGGACATGTCGCCGCCGGCCCAATAGTCGGCACCGTGCCCACCCGTGGCCACAGTCGCGCGACCGCCGGGGGTGTCTGACGATGTGGGCACATGGTGGGCGGCTGGTCGACGAGAGGTTGCAGGGGGAAGAGAAACAGCGGATCGGCGCCGCTGACCGATGCAAGATCGCGAACGCCCTGTAAATCCGTCGCGGAAGCTACAGAGGTTCGGATCCTCTACCCGCCACCAGGAGCGCGAGCGGCCCCGTGAGCTGCGGAAGACCGCGCTCCGGGGCCGCTGCCGTTCTGCGCGTCGACACTGGATCAGGCTGGCACGGCGACCGGGGCGGGGGCCGGGGCGGGCCGGTCCATCAGCCGCCAGGTGCGCCGGCGGACCAGCGGGTCCAGGGTGACCAGCAGGTACGCCGTGCCCACGACGAGGATGCCGCCGGTGGACCCGAACGTCGTGGCCAGCACCCCGCCGACGAGCCCGCCGAGGGGGATGCCGGCCCAGGCCAGACCGCCGACCGCGCCGAGGACACGCGCCCGCATCTCGGCCGGGATGCGTTCGAACTCGGCGGCGGACAGCAGCGGGTTGATGGCCCCGATCAGCACCCCGCCGGCGAATCCGACGCCCGCGATGACGGGCAGCCCGACGGGCAGCGCCAGCACGAAGATCCGTGGGACGGCGCCGAGCAGGAAGGCCATTGTGTACGTGCGCCATCGCGGCAGCCGTGCGCCGTACATCGACACGAGCAGCGACCCGACGAGGGCGCCGGCGCTCAGGGTGCCGAAGACGAGCCCGACGGGTGCGGCGTCGTCGAAGCGCTCGGCGGCCCACACCGGGACCAGTACCGCCGTCATCGCCTGGTCGAGCAGGTTCGTCAGCAGCACCATGGTGACGATCGCCCGGAGCAGCGGATCGCGCCGGACGAAGCGTAGCCCCGCTCCCAGGTCGGCGAGGTAGCCGCGGACGCCGGTGCGGTGGCCCGCCTCGGCCGGGTCGGGTTCGACCTGCCGGACCCGGACCAGCGTCGCCACCAGCGCGCCGGCGAGCAGGAAGGAGGCCGCGTCCAACGCGATGACCGCCGGCGCGCCGACCATGACGATCAGCACCGCGCCCAGCGGCGCGCCGAGCATCGACCCGAGGCGGTGGACGCTGTCGGCGAGCCCGGCGGCACGCTCGTTGCTCCAGCCGGCGGTGGCCGCGACGTCGGGCACCATCGCGTACTTCGCATTGTCCGAGGGGCCACGGAACAGGCCGACCAGGCCGACCAGCACGAGCAGGACCGGAAAGGCGAGCAGGCCGGCGGCGTACAGCAGGGGTATCACGCCGAGCACGAGTCCGGCGACCAGGTCGCCGCCGACGCTGGCCGTCCGCGCCCCGATTCTGTCGACCAGCGGTCCGCCGAGGATGCGCGCCGCGACCAGGGCGCCCATCTCCACGAACGCGGTGACGCCGGTCAGCAGGGCGTCGCCGGTGGTCTCCAGCACGAACCAGGGCACCGCCACGACCGACATCCGGGTGCCGGTGACCGAGACCGCCTGGGAAACGAGCAGACCGTACGCGGACCGCCGGCTCACGACCGGTCTCCGTCCGCGACGTCGGCGGGGTTACCGGCCGGGGCGCCGGACGATCCGTCGTCCGCGGTGTCGGGCCCGTCCCCGGCCGCGGTTCGCGCCGCCAGCAGCGCGTCCAGCTGGCCGTGCCGCGGGAAGATCTGGAACTGCGTGCTCATCGCGACGCGTTCCGATCCGTCGCCGGCCCGGTCCGCCGCCTGCTCCCGGTAGCGCACCAGCAGGGCCATCATGTCGTCGGCGAGCTGCTGCGCCTCGGCGGCGCTCAGGCTCACCGTGAGGTCGCTCATGCTGGCCGCGCGCACCCACTCCTGCGGCCAGTCGGCCAGCTCGGTGATGGACCGCTCGACGTTCTCCGCGTACACCCGGGCGACCGTGCGCAGGTACGCCTCGCCGGCTTCACGCTCCGGCGAGTCCCGGTCGGGTGTGTCGAACCAGGTCGAGCGGTGCACGGCGCGCCAGAAGCGTTCCCGGCCGCGCCCCAGCTCGGGCGCGTCGGCGACGAAGCCGTGCGCGGCCAGTGTGCGCAGGTGGTAGCTGGTCGCCGCGCTGGACTCGCCGAAGCGGGCGGCCAGCTGGGTGGCGGTCTGCGGGCCGTCGTGACGCAGCGAGCCGAGCAGCCGCAGGCGTAGCGGGTGGGCCACGCCGCGCAGCGTCCGTGCGTCGAGGACGACGTCCTGCGCGGAGTCGTATCCAGGCTTGTGCGGATCGTCGGTCATGATGCCAAGATAGCTATGCAAAGAAAGCTTTGCAACGGGTCCTTGGCATTGCGCGCCGCTGGCGGTCGACAGGCCGGCGCGGTGGTTGGGGGGGGGGGCGGGGGCGCGGGGTCGCCGCCACCACCCCCCCCGCGGGGGGGGCGACCCCCGGAG
>NZ_JBSGDY010000143.1:0-16466 GCF_053602615.1 Micromonospora sp. NPDC004336 | reverse complement strand
CCCGAGGCGATCCTCGGGGCCGTTCCGACGTGGTAGCGGGGACAGGATTTGAACCTGCGACCTCTGGGTTATGAGCCCAGCGAGCTACCGAGCTGCTCCACCCCGCGTCGGCTCGTACACCGTATCTCACCGCCCCCGGCCACCGCAAAACGACCGCCGACCGGGGGCGGTCCGGGCCGCGCGCCGCCACCCGGACCGCCGTACGAGTCAGCCCAGCCAGCCCTCGATCGCGTCGACCGCGCGCCGGCTGTCGGCGTCGACCTGGGACCGCTCCGCGGAGGTGCCCTCCCAGCCCTGCTCCCACAGCACGGTCACCACGTCGCCGAGCCGGACCGCCCGGATCAGCCGGACCTCCGCACCGCCGGTCGGGTCGCCCTCGACGTCCCGGGCCGGCGTACGGATCTCGAACAGCACCGAGTCGTCGCCGAAGCCGCCGTCGGCCAGCAGCCGCACCCGCGAGGTCGACGGGTTGCCGCCGCCCACCCCCGGCTGCTCCGGGCAGCCCCGCACCGCCGCCCGCAACTCCCGTAGGAAGTCGCCGGCCCGGCCCGGACGGTAGACGGTGATGCTGTGCGCGTAGCTGCCGTCGGGGACGTACCCCTGCGGCGTCCGCGGCAGCTTGTAGGCCAGGTTCCGGGTGCGGCGCTGCACGATCCCGGCGTCGCTGCGGTACCGGGCGTCGCAGAGCCCCGGCAGCGCTGCGGTGTCCCGGAAGACCGGCTCGATGCCCGTCCGGTTCGCGGGCCCCTGGACGAAGAACGCCCGGTCCGGGATCGAGGCGGGCGTACGCGGCGACCTGCCGCTGCTCGCCGTCGGCGCCGCGGGCGCGCCCGTCGGCGTCGGCGCGCCCGTCGGCGAGGGCGGGCCGGTCGGTGGGGCGGTCGCGGCGGGCGACGGCGACGGGCTCGGCGACGGCACGCCGACCGTCGGCGTCGGGGCGGCGGCGGGCGGCGGAAGCGGGTTCTCCTCCCCGGCCAGCACCAGCCGGGTGCCGGTCGTCAGCCCGCCGACCAGCAGCGCCGTCGCGAGCGCGGCACCGGCGATCCGGACCCGGGCTCGGCGGTCGGCGCGCCGCCGCACCAGGGCGGGGGCGGTCAGGGTGCGGCCGTCGGCGTCCTCGGCGAGCGACCGGTAGAGGTCCGACAGTTCACGCGACATCGTTCGCCTCCAACTCCACGTCGAGGTCGGGCAGCAGCGCGGCCAGCCGCGCCCGCCCCGTGCCAACCAGGACTTCACGGTGCCGGTGGGCACCTGGGTCTCCCGGGCGATGTCCTGCACCGACGAGGTAGTGCAGGGCCAGCGCCTGCCGCTGGGCGGCCGGCAGCCGGCGCAGCGCGCCCGCCAGCAGCACGCCGTCCTCGCTCGGCGGCGGCACCGGCTCCGGCGGCCCGGTCCGGCTGAGCATCGAGCGCCAGCCGTGCAGCCGCCGCCACCGGTCAGTGGCGAGCCGCGCGATCACCAGCCGCAGCCACGCCTCCGGCGCCGGGTGGGTGGTCAGCCGGCCCCACTGCCGCCAGGCCCGGGCGTACGCCTCCTGCACCAGGTCCTGGGCCTCGGCGTGGTCGCCGACGACCGCGTAGCCGTAGCGGAGCATCCGTCGTGAGGTGCTCCGGTAGAACTCGTCGAAACTCGTCGCGTCCCGCACTGTCGACCACGCTCCCCCGGGCCGTCTCCCGCCTCTTGCAGGAAGGACGAGGTCAGGGCAGCGCGGGTTGCGGCCGCCCGGCCGCCGGTCGGGTAAGCGACAGCGCCCCCGGCGCCGGGACCTGGTCGGTCCGCGGGCCGGGGGCGCTGCGACGGGTGGCGCGGGTCAGCCGCTCGGGGTCGGCGCGGCGCTGGCCGCCGGGGACGCCGGAGGGCTGCCGCTGGGCGTGGCCCCCGGCGTCGGGGCGGCCGCCGCCTGCTGGGCCTGCTGGAAGGCGGTGAGCGCCTCGTCCAGCGCCTTCAACGCCCGCCCGTACCGCTCGAAGTCGCCGGACGTCTGCGCGGCCCGGACCTCCGTGATGGCGCTCTGGACACGGCTCGCCGCCTCCGCCAGCTCGCCGGTCAGCGCGGGCGGCGTGCCGGCCGGCGGGGTGCCGCCGGCGGGCGGCGGCGCGCCCGGCGTCGCCGCCTGCTTGCCCTGCTCGACGAGCTGCTTGATGCCGTCGGCCACGTTGTTGGCCAACACCACGTAGGAGCCGCCGTCGCCGTAGGACATCAGCACCCGCTGCAACAGCGGCGGCGCGTTCTGCGCGGCGGTCTTCACGTAGACCGGCTCGACGTAGAGCATGCCGTCGCCGAACGGCAGGGAGAGCAGGTTGCCGTACTGCACCTGCGCCTGAGCGGACTGGAGCAGGTTGAGCTGCTGCCGGATGTTCGCGTTGTTGGTCATCGACTGGTGCACCTGCACCGGGCCGGAGACCCGGGTCTGGTCGGGCAGGTCGAGCACCTCCAGCCTCGGCTGCCCGTCGACGTACGACCCGGAGATCAGCGCGGCGAGGTTCTCCCGGCCGTTGGGGGTGACCGCCGAGGTGAGCTGGAAGCGCGGCGACTCCTGGCCGGGGAACTGCGTGAAGAGGTAGTAGGGCGGCTGCTTCTGGCCGGTGTCGGGGGCGTCCGGCACGTTCGGCACCTGCCAGAAGTCCTGCGCCGAGTAGAAGTCGCCCGGGTCGGTCACGTGGAACCGGGTCAGCAGGTTGCGCTGCACCTTGAACAGGTCGGACGGGTAGCGGAAGTGCTCGGCCAGCTCCACCGGGGTCTCCGCCTTCGGCACCACCAGGTCACCGCCGAACGCCTTGTTCCACGCCTTGAGCACCGGGTCGGCCTCGTCGAACTCGTAGAGCCGGACGGTGCCGTCGTACGCGTCGACGGTGGCCTTGACCGAGTTGCGGATGTAGTTGACGTTCTCCCGGGCGAGCTGGAACGTGCCCCGCCCGGTCAGCTCGTCGGCCGTCTGCTCCTGGAGGTTGATCCGCTCGGCGTACGGATAGGTCGCCGCCGTGGTGTAGCCGTCGATGATCCACTGGATCCGGCCGTCGACCACCGCCGGGTACGGGTCGCCGTCCAGGGTCAGGAACGGGGCGACCTTCTCGACCCGGTCCCGGGGGTTGCGCACGTAGAGCAGCTTCGAGTTGTCGTTGACCGCGTCGGAGAGCAGGAAGTTCGACTCCTGCTCCTTGATCGCGTAGAGCAGCCGGCGGGTGAACGAGCCGATCTCGACGCCGCCCTCACCGGTGTAGGTGTAGGACTCGCCGCCCTCGCCGACGGGCCGGTCGAACTCCGCCTTCCGGTTCGGGTCGGTCTGGCCGACGATCGCGTAGTCGCTGGCGTCCATCCGCTCGCCGTAGTAGATCCGGGGCTGCTGCGCCGGGATCTGCTCGGTCTGCGCGGCGCACTGCTCGTTCGCCGTCTGCCCCGGCTGCTCCTTCTGCTGCTCCTGCGGGTCGCCGAGGAAGCCGGAGACGAAGAACGGCTGGCCGCCGCAGACCACCCGGCTGCCCGGCGCCGCCACCAGGCCGTAGCCGTGGGTGTAGACGGTGTGCCGGTTGATCCAGGTGTTCTGCTGCGCGGTCAGCTGCCGGTAGTTGACCTCCCGGAGGCCGACCACGTAGTCCTGCACCTTGCCGTTGACGGCGTAGCGGTCGACGTCCAGCTTCTCGCCGAAGTCGTAGAACTGCCGCACCTGCTGCCGCTGGGTGTAGGTCTCGGAGACCAGCTGCGGGTCGAGCAGCCGGATGTTCGGCACCACCGACGTGTTCGTGGCGAGGCTCGCCGGCGGGGTCAGGTTGCTCGCCGCGTACGGCGTGGTGCTGACCCCCTCCAGCCCGAACGCCGCCCGGGTCGCCTTGATGCTGCGGTCGATGAACGGCGCCTCCTTCTCCTTGGCGCTCGGCTTGACCTCGAAGGTCTGCACCGCCCAGGGGTAGATGCCGCCGATGGCGACGGCCGACACGCCGAGCAGGGCCAGCGAGATGCCCGGCCAGACCAGGTTCCGCATCCAGGCGTTGGAGAAGACGATGATCGCGATCGCCACCACGATCGAGATGTAGGCGAGGATCTCCTTGGCCGGCAGCAGCGCGTTGACGTCGGCGTAGCCGGCGCCGTAGACGTTGGCGCCGTCGTTGTACTCCAGCAGCATCGCCCGCCGGTCCAGCACGTACGCGATGGCCTTGAGCAGGACGAAGACCGCGACCAGCGTGCTGAGGTGGGCCCGGGCGGCGTTGGTCATCCGGTCCCCGACGCCCTGGAGCCGGACGCCGCCGAAGATGTAGTGGACGGCGAGCGCGCCGATCACCGACAGCACCACCGCGGTGAAGCCGACGCCGAGCAGGTAGCGCCAGAACGGCAGCTCGAAGACGTAGAAGCCGATGTCGACCCCGAACTCCGGGTCCTCGACGCCGAAGTCCCCGCCGTTGCGGAAGAGCAGCCACTGGGTCCAGCGGGACTGCGCGGACAGCCCGGCGAAGATCCCGACCACGCCGGCGACCAGCGCGATCCACAGGCCGAGCCGGGGGCCCAGCACCATCCGGTAGCGCTCCAGCGTCGCCTGCTCCGGCGAGTGCGGGCGCATCCGGGGCCGCAGCCGGTGGGCGAGCCAGAGGTTCCCGCCGACGATCAGGGCCATGCCGAGACCGACGGCGAGGAAGAGCAGCAGCCGGGTCGTCAGCACCCCGGTGAAGACCTGCGTGTAGCGGACCTCGTCGAACCACAGCCAGTCCGTCCACGCCTGGACACCCCAGCCGAGCAGGGTGAAGAGCACGAACACCCCGACCAGGACACCGATCGTGACGCGTCCGCGTCGGCTCATCCTGGGCAGGGGGCTGCTGCTACGCATGACCACTGTTGGCTCCGCACGCTCGATGTGATCGGCTCCGACCAGGCACCCAGAGTACGGGGTGTTCCTGAACGTGTCGGTCCAAGGTCACGCGGGCCGGCCGCCGGCGCGGTCAGCAGCGAGCGGGCTGGCCGCCGGCGCGCAGCGTCTCCAGGGCCGTCAGCGCCTCGTCGAGCGAGCCGACCTTCAGCAGCGGCAGCCCCGGTTGCGGGTTGCGGACGGCCTCGGCGCAGTTGTCCGCCGGCACCAGGAACGCCGTCGCACCGGCCTCCTTCGCGCCCACCAGCTTCTGGGCGATGCCGCCGATGGGGCCCACCCGGCCGGTGTCGTCGATGGTGCCCGTACCGGCGATGATCTTCCCGCCGGTCAGGTCCTCCGGGGTCAGCTTGTCCACGATGCCGAGGGCGAACATCAGGCCGGCGCTCGGCCCGCCGATGTCCTCCAGGTCGATGCTGAGGGTGAACGGGTGCGGCTGCTGCTGCTCGATCTCGATGCCGACGCGGGGCCGGCCGTCCTGCTCGCGGCTGGTCACCTTCGCCGTGGCGGCGGCGCCACCCCGGGTGTAGCCGATCTCCAGCGCGGTCCCGGCGGGCTTGGCCCGGATCAGCTCGGTGAGCCGGGCGGCCACCGGCACCGGCTGCCCGTCCACCGACGTCACCACGTCGCCGGGCTTGAGCACGCCGGCGGCCGGGCCGTCGGCGGCCACGGTCTTCACCACGACCTGCACCGGGTATCCCAGCTCGCGCAGCGCCGCGGTCTCCGCGCTGGTCTGGGAGACCTTGAAGTCCTCCGCGTTGCGCTCCTCGACCTGCTTGCGGCTCTCCCCGGGCGGGTAGACCAGCTCGCGCGGCACCACGGCCTCGTCGTCGGAGAACCAGCCCTGGATCGCCGAGCGCAGCTTGACCGTGGGCTGCACCCCGACCGTGGTCAGCCGGAGCTGGCCGGCGGAGGTGGAGGTCTCCCGGCCGGTGACCTGGATGACCTCCTTGCCGTTCTCCTTGCCCAGCGTGTTGACGGTCGGCCCGGGGCCGAGCACCACGTACGGGATGGGCGCGCCGAGCACGCCGATGCTGAGCAGGGCGGTGAGCAGAGCACCGAGGAGGACGGTCACGCCGCGACGTCTCATGCGGCTGAGCGTACCGATCGGGGCGGGGGGCCCCGGCGGGCGAACCGCGACTTCGCCCTCAGCGCAACGCCACGGACGGCTACCTGGGGCGCGGCGCGCGTACCGTAGACGTCGTGCCTGATATTCCGTTCGGTTTCGCGCTCCCGGGTGGGCAACCACCAGACCCCAACGATCCCGCGCAGATGCAGCAGTTCATGTCGCAGTTGCAGCACCTGCTCTCCTCGTCGGGCAGCGGGCCGGTCAACTGGGACCTGGCCCGGCAGGTGGCCGCCAGCCAGCTCGCCGCCTCCGGTGACCCGGCGGTCTCGCCCTACGAGCGCAACGCGGTGGAGGAGGCGCTGCGGCTCGCCGACCTGTGGCTGGAGCCGGCCTCCGCCCTGCCGTCGGGCATCCAGACCTCCGTGGCCTGGAACCGCAACGAGTGGATCTTCAAGACCCTCGACGTCTGGCGCAAGCTCTGCGACCCCGTCGCCAGCCGCATGGTCGGCGCGATGGGCGACCTGGTGCCGCCGGAGGCGCGCGCCCAGCTCGGCCCGATGCAGTCCATGGTCGCCACCCTGGGCGGGGCGCTCTTCGGCGGCCAGCTCGGCCAGGCGCTCGGCTCGCTCGCCGCGGAGGTGCTCTCCGTCGGCGACATCGGGCTGCCGCTCGGCCCGGCGGGCACGGCCGCACTGATCCCGGCCAACATCCGGGCGTACGGCGAGGGCCTGGAGCTGCCGGAGGACGAGGTCCGCCTCTACGTGGCCCTGCGCGAGGCCGCCCACCAGCGGCTCTTCCAGCACGTGCCGTGGCTGCGGGGGCACGTGCTCAGCGCCGTGGAGATGTATGCCGCGGGCATCCGGGTCAACCGGGAGGCGATCGAGGAGGCGATGGGCCGGGTCGACCCGACCGACCCCGAGTCGATGCAGGCGATCGCGCTGGAGGGCATCTTCACGCCGGAGGACAGCCCGGCGCAGAAGGCCTCCCTGGCCCGGCTGGAGACCGCCCTCGCCCTGGTCGAGGGCTGGGTGTGCCACGTCGTCGACAGCGCGGCGAGCGGCCGGCTGCCCAACGTGGTGAGCCTCGGCGAGGCGTTCCGCCGCCGCAGGGCCGCCGGCGGGCCGGCGGAGCAGACGTTCGCCGCCCTGGTCGGCCTGGAGCTGCGCCCGCGCCGGCTGCGGGAGGCGGCGGCGCTCTGGGCGGCGCTCACCGAGCACCGGGGCATCGCCGGCCGCGACGCCCTCTGGGGCCACCCCGACCTGCTCCCCTCCGACGACGACTTCGCCGACCCGGTGGCCTTCGCGATGGCCGAGCTGGACCTGAGCGAGCTGGAGAACTTCGACTTCAGCGCGCCGGGCGGCCCGGAGGAGAAGGCCCCCGGCGAGCCGAAGCAGCGGCCCGACGACACCGAGGGCGGCGACACCCGCCCCTGACCGCCCGCAGCCTGGAGCCTGAAGCCGCCCGGCCCCGTTGGGCCGGGCGGCTTCAGGCCGGGTGGATCAGGCACCGGACGGCGCCCCGCCGCCGGCCGGACCCGGATGCATCGGGCGGTTCGAACGGCGGCCGGCCGACTAAATCGGACAGCGCGGACGGATCGGACGGCTCCAGGCCGACTGGATCGGGCAGCGCGGACGGGCCGGGCGGCGCCAGGCCGGACGGGTCGGACGAACCGGCGGTTCCGGGCCGGACAGGGCAAGCGGGCGCCGGGCCGGAGCGAGGTCGGCCGGCCGAAGGGCTCTCGTTCCCGGCGGTGCGGTCAGCGGGGCCGGCCGACGCCCGAGAGCAGTGCGCGGGTGGTCTCCCAGCCCTCCACGGCCGGGTCGAGGAAGGCCAGGTCGGCCGGTCCGCGCAGGCGACGCCACGCCGGGGTGACCGCCAGGTCGCCGGGGCGCGGTGCCGCCCGACGCACGGTCGCGGGCCGCGCCTCGTCCAGGTCCAGCGACGGCAGCCACGCCGGTACGGGTAGCCGGGCGGCCACGCCGAGCAGCCCCGGTTCGCCGCCCTCGACCGGGGCGACCGCCACCGGTCGCGTGGTGAGCGGGCGGAGCAGCTTGCCGATCGTCAGGCCCGGCACGTCCGGGGCGTCTCCGGCGACCACCGCCACCTGGTCGTGACCGGACTCGGCGAGGGCGGCGAAGACCGCGTTCGGGGTCGGCTCGGGCACCTCGTGGATCGCCATGTCCGGCCAGACCACGGCGTCGGCCAGCCACCGGTCCCCCGGCGTGACGGCGACTGCCGTCTCCACCTCGTTGAGCGTGGCGAGCAGGTCGACCACGTCCTCGGCGAGCGCGGCCCGCCAGTCCACCGGATCGATGCCGGGCGGCGACCAGGTCACCGGTCCGAGCAACGCCACCACCACACGTCGGGCCACGCCCACGACCCTAGCCGGCCACCCGGCGACACCGGCGGGGCACCGGCCCGCCCCGACACGTCGTCGATCTTGGTAGGAAACGGCCCCTCTGGGGGCCCTTTCCTGCCAAGATCTCTTCGCTGCACGCGCGACGCCGCCACACGCGGGGCACCACCGCGCCCCGCGACGCCGTCGAGGGGAGGTCAGTCCGTCAGCAGGGCGCCGGAGGCCGCGGCGACGCCCTCCAGGTAGCCGCGCGCCCGCTCGGTCTTCGGGTAGCGCGCGACGAGCGCCCAGAACCGGTCGTTGTGGCTGGGCACGATGAGGTGCGCGAGTTCGTGCAGGAGGACGTAGTCGATCACCCAGTCGGGCATGTCCTGGACCCGGTGCGAGATGCGGATCGTGCCGTCGGCCGGGGTGCAGGATCCCCACCGGCCGTTCTGGTTGGTGACCCAGCGGATGCTCGTCGGCACGGCCTGCGTGCCGTGCTCGGCGAGGTAGAGCCTGATCAGCCGGGTGGCCCGGGCGAGCAGTTCGGCGTCGGAGCGGGCGAGGCGGCCCTCGCGGGCGGCCAGCCGGGCGAGCATCCGGTCGACCCACTCGCTCTCCTCGGCCCGGGAGAACTGGTCCGGAATGAGGACGACCACCCGCTCACCGTCGCGGTACGCGGACACCGTCCGTCGCCGGCGCTGGCTGCGCCGTACTTCGACGACCGGCTTGCGCGCCCCTGCCATCAGCGGGCCGCGCAGCCTCGGATTCCTGCCACGAACGCAAGCTAATGCGTACTGACCAGGGGTCCGCAAGAGTCAACACGACGACACGCGCCCGGAAAATGGTGATTGGTCGGTGGAGTCCCGAAAAAACTTTGATCGGGTGACCGACAATCGCCGCCGTCACCCTTCGTGGCGGCGAGCGGCGGGCGTACGACGACGCACCTCCACCGTAGGTGATCACTCCCCGGGGCACAGCTCGGGGGCCTGCGGGAAGCCCCGCTCGGGGCATTCGACCGGATTCGGTCGGCGTGTCCCCGCCAAACTGACTTATCAGACGTAATTCGCCATGCACACTCTCGACGTCGACTTGCTCACAGTGACGAAGCACAGCTGACATGGAACTGCCCAGACCTGGGTAGGGTCCGCGGACCAGCGGTCACGACGGTGGCCGCGGAGAACGACCCAGCGCCGGCGCCCGTGTGGCCCGCCGCCGGGAAACCCGCCGGGACGGTATCGGCCGGCGGACGAGACGAGGAGGGCACCGTGGCCGACCAGGCCCAGACCTACAACGGTTACTGCGTCAAGTGCAAGGAGAAGCGGGACTTCGAGGGTCGCGTCGAGGTCTCGAAGACCGGTATGAACATGGCCAAGGGCAAGTGTCCGGTGTGCGGGACAACAGTGAACCGCATCCTGGGCAAGGCCAAGGTCTGACCCGTACGGATGCTGCGGAGGGGGTGGCCGCCGGCCGCCCCCTCCGGCATTGCCGCGGCTGACCCGGCGCGCCCGACACGACGGGCCGATCCCGCGCCGCCGGGCACGGTCACCACTGTCGGCTCACCGACATGGTTACCGGCCGGTTGTGGATATCGCAGAAATTCCTGTGGACAGCCCTGGACAGGGGACCGCCCACCTGTGGACAACGATCGACGGACAGCACGGACGCGGTCACGATTCGTGTCATGCGCCCCGCCCCCCTGCCCCGTCCCACGCTGCTGCCCGGCATCACCCGCCTCTGGCGGGACCGGCACACCCTCCAGCTCGGCGTCGAGCCGGGTCGCGCCGTACTGCTGGAGGTCGCCAATCCCCGGGCGGCCCGGCTGCTCGACCTGATCGACGGCACCCGCAGCGAGCGGCTGGTGCTGGAGCACGCCGTCGCCGCCGAGGTGGCACCCGACGAGGCCCGCATCCTGCTCGACGCGCTGCGCGCCGCCGGCCTGGTCGTACCCGCGCACACCCTGCTGCCGAGGGACCTGGCCGGCCCGTTCCGGGTCCGGCTCGCCGCCGAGGCCGGGGCGCTGGCGCTGGCCGCCGCCCGGCTGCCCGGCACGCCCGCCCAGGTGCTGCGTCGCCGGCTGGCCGCCCGGGTGGCGGTCACCGGCGCCGGGCCCCTCGGCGCCCAGGTCGCCCTCGCGCTGGCCCAGGCCGGCGTCGGGCACGTGCACCCCGAGCTGGCCGGCCCGGTCCGCCCGGCCGACCTGGTCGGCACCGGGATCCCGGCCGCCGCGATCGGGCGTCCGCTCGCCGAGGCGGTACGCGACGCCCTCGATCGCACCGCCCCGGGCACGGGCACGGGCCCGCTGCGGCGCGGCCGGGTCGACCTGGTGGTGCAGCTCGGCACGGACCGGCCGGCCGCCCTGCTCGCCGCCCGTCACGCCCGGCGTCGCCAGCCGCACCTGCTGGTCGGCCTGCGGGAGGGCGTGCCGGTGGTCGGCCCGCTCGTCCGCCCGCCGGCCGGCCCCTGCCTGAACTGCCTGGACCTGCACCGGACCGACCTGGACCCGGACTGGCCGGCGCTGGCCGCCCAGCTCGTCGAGGGCGGCGCGGAGCAGGCGTGCGCCACCGCGACGCTCCTCGCGGCGGGGGCGTACGCGGCGGCGGAGGGGCTCGCCCAGCTCGACGGGGGCAGCCCGGAGACTCTGGGCTGTGCGGTGGAGATCGCCGGGCCCGGCCGGTTCCGCCGCCGGGTGTGGCCTCCCCACCCGGCCTGCGGATGCTCCCGGAGCCGCCGGTGACGCCGACCGCCCCACCGGAGCCGACCGCGCGTCGGGACCGCGCCGGGAACCGACCGCGCCCGACGACCGGCAGCGGCGGAAGGCGACCGAGCGTCCCGACACCGCGGCGGGAGCCGACCGCGCCCCGCAACCGGCGGCGGGAGCCGACCGGCCCCCGGGACCATCGGGTGGAAAGGCGGCGAACCGGCAGTACGGGGAGCGGAGAGCAGCAGCCAGCCCGGCGGCAGAGCAGCCGCGGACCCCCGGAGTCGGTAACAATGACCGGGTGACCGACATCCCGCGCCGGGCCGTGTCCCGGACCGCCAAGCTCGCCGCTCTGCCGCTCGGCTTCGCCGGTCGGACCGTCCTCGGCATGGGTAAGCGCGTCACCGGGCTCGCCTCCGACGTGATCTCCGCGGAGATCCAGCAGCGCACCGCCGAGCAGCTCTTCAGCGTGTTGGGGCAGCTCAAGGGCGGTGCGATGAAGTTCGGCCAGGCGTTGTCGGTCTTCGAGGCCGCCCTGCCGGAGGAGATCGCCGCCCCCTACCGTCAGGCGCTGACCAAGCTCCAGGAGGCCGCGCCGCCGCTGCCGGCGGCCAGCGTGCACAAGGTGCTCGCCGAGCAGCTCGGCCCGGACTGGCGGGACCGGTTCGTGGAGTTCGACGACACCCCCGCCGCCGCGGCCAGCATCGGCCAGGTGCACCGGGCGGTGTGGCGGGAGCCGGGCTACGACGCCTCGGGCGCGCCGAGGACCCGCGACGTCGCCGTCAAGATCCAGTATCCGGGCGCGGGCGACGCCCTCCTCGCCGACCTCAAGCAGCTCTCCCGGCTCGGTGGGATGTTCCGGGCGATCCAGCCCGGGCTGGACGTCAAGCCGCTCCTGACCGAGCTGCGGGAACGGATCACCGAGGAGCTCGACTACGAGTTGGAGGCCGAGTCGCAGCGCGCCTTCGCCGCCGCGTACGCCGACGACCCGGAGATCTACATCCCGGCGGTGGTCTCGGCGTCGCCCCGGGTCCTGGTCACCGAGTGGGTCCAGGGCACCCCGCTGGCGGACATCATCCGCGAGGGCACGGAGGAGCAGCGCGACGAGGCCGGCCGGCTGATGGCCATCCTGCACCTGTCCGCGCCGCAGCGGGCCGGGCTGCTGCACGCCGACCCGCACCCGGGCAATTTCCGGCTGCTGGCGGACGGCCGGCTCGGCGTGATCGACTTCGGTGCGGTGGCCCGGATGCCGGAGGGCACGCCCGAGCCGATCGGCCGCATCGCCGGGCTGGCGCTGCGGGGCGACGCCGACGAGGTGGTGGCGGGCCTGCGGTCGGAGGGGTTCATCGGCGCCGCCGAGGAGATCGACGCCCAGGCGGTGCTCGACTTCCTCCGGCCGATGCTGGAGCCGATCGCCGCCGAGGAGTTCCGCTTCACCCGGGCGTGGCTGCGCGCCGAGGCGACCCGGCTGGCCAGCCCTCGCTCCCCCGCCTACCAGCTGAGCCGGCAGCTCAACCTGCCGCCGTCGTACCTGCTCATCCACCGGGTGACGCTCGGGTCGATCGGCGTGCTCTGCCAGCTGGAGGCGAAGGCGCCCTACCGGGGCGTCCTGGAGCGTTGGCTGCCCGGCTTCGCGCCGGTCTCCTGATCGACCGCCGCCCGGGCCGCGCCCACGGGCGGCCACGAACGCGCCGAGGGGCGGCGGCCGAACCGGCCACCGCCCCTCGGGCATCAGTGTGGATCTAGAGAACGCCCAGGTCGCGCGCCGATCGGTTACGGCTGTTCATCGCGACGGTACGGGCGGAACGGGTTGCCTCAGTGCTCGTGGTGGTACGACCGGCCTGAGGCCGGCGCATTCGAGCCCGGGACAACGCTTCGTGAAGTAGTTGCATTTCGGCGACTCCGTTAAGAACGTTCAGCATGGTGGTCAGCTCTCTCGTCGCCGGTGCGACACCGGCGTGGGTGGTACGGATCGGGTGCATGTCAGGCCGCCAGCCGGACCGCGTTGCGCGACTCGGACAGCCCACTGGCTGCCAGCCGCGCCTCGGCCTCGACCCGGAGCGCCGCGTCGCGGGCGAGGTCCTCCTTGCGCGGACGGCCACGGGGCCGCTTGCGCGGGACGACCGCGCCACGCTCGAAGATCTCGCCGCCCCAGACGCCCCAGGGCTCGGCCCGCTCCACCGCCCCGGCCAGGCACTCGACGCGCAGCGGGCAGTCCCCGCAGAGCGACTTGGCCAGCTCGAGCTCGGCGGGCGAGTCGGAGAACCACAGGTCGGGGTCGAACTTCCGGCAGGGCAGGTTCGCCTCCATCTCGACGCTCACGTCGAGGGGGGCCAACGCCAGACTCATCCCGGTCACCTCTCTCTCGTTTCGATCTCGTGGATCGCACTTCCGACGTACTTGGCGGGGCAAAAAACTGAGGCCGCGGATCCCGGTAGCGGGTTCCGCGGCCTCGAGGTGAGCCGGTGGTCTGAGATCAGACCGGTCTACCTCGAGGTGGAACTCCGCGGACGTCCATGCGCTTGGCGGCAGCATCGACACCCTTGCCCGTGAAGCCACTGGTCCCCTGGATCCCGTTCGGCGCGGTCGCGAGGATCAGCTCGGCCTGAGCCTCGACCTGGTGCACCTGCGGAACCGACGGTCGCGCAGCGGCAAGGGCCACCCGGACAGCCGACAGCGGAGCGACGGCAGCGGGCAGCGCCGCCGGGCGCTCGCAGTTGTAGACGATCTCCATGGGTGCCACCTCCTCTGACGTTCTCTCGTTGCCGACACGGTCTCGACCCCTCGTGAGCAGCCCGAATGGCGCCGCTCGCGAGGTGTGCCATGAGGCTATTCCTCGCCCGGGGGCGAGGGCAAACGAATTTACGGCGAGATTTCGAAAGTTTTCTCCGGGCAGACGTCGTCGACCGCCGCGCCCGCCACGAGCGCCAGCACCGCCTCCCCGTAGAGGCCGAGCTTGCGGGGCCCGATTCCGGCGATCGCGATCAGCTCCTCGGCCCGCGCGGGACGCCGCTCCGCCAGCGCCACCAGGGTGGCGTCGGTGAAGACCACGTAGGCCGGAACCCGCTGCCCGCCGGCCACCCGCTGGCGCCACTCGCGCAGCCGTTCGTGCAGCTCGTCGTCGATGTCGGAGGGGCAGGTGGGGCAGCGGCCGAGCTTGCGGTCCGGCCCGGCGAGCAGGGTGGCGCCGCAGATCCGGCAGGACACGATCTGGGTGCGCCGGCGCTCCGGCCGCCGCCCGGGGCCGGCGCCGGCCCGCTCCGCCCCGCCCGAGCGGTCCAGTTGCGGCAGGAACCGCGACGGCCGCCGGGCCCGCCCGCCCGGCGAGCGGGCCGAGGCGTACGACAGCCAGAGCCACTCCCGCGCCCGGGTGATGCCGACGTAGAGCAGCCGGCGCTCCTCCTCGACCTGTTCGGCGGTCCTGGCGTACGTGGTGGGCAGGGTGCCCTCGGAGAGCCCGACCAGGAAGACCGCGTCCCACTCCAGCCCCTTGGCCGAGTGCAGGGAGGCCAGCGTCACCCCGTCGACGGTCGGCACGTGCTGCGCGGCGGCCCGGCGGGCCAGCTCGTCGTTGAAGTCGGCCAGGCTGGCCGGGCGCTCGACGGAGGCGGCCGGCCCGATCGGCAGCACCTCGGGGGTGGCCGCGTACTCCTCGGCGAGCTGGACCAGCGCGGCGAGCGCCTCCCACCGCTCGCGCGCGGCGCCGCCGGCCGGGGCGGCGTCGGGGGCCCAGCCGACCGCGGCGAGCGCCTCGACGACGGCTGCGGGCAGCGGCGTCTCCCCCGGGATCGAGCGGGTGGCGGCCCGCAGCGCGACCATCGCCTGCCGGACCTCGGCGCGCTCGAAGAACCGCTCCGCCCCCTGCACCACGTACGGCACCTGCGCCTCGGTCAGCGCCTTCTCGTACGCCTCGGACTGCGCGTTGGTGCGGAACAGCACGGCGATCTCCCTCGCCGGCGTGCCCGCGTCGACGAGGGCGCGGCAGCGTGCGGCCACGGCGTTGGCCTCGGCCGGCTCGTCGGTGAAGATCCGCAGCTCCGGCTCGGGGCCGGGCGGGCGCTGGCCGACCAGTTCCAGCCGCAGCCGCGCCTCGGCGCCCCGCGCCTGCGAGATCACCGCGTTGGCCAGCCCGACGACCTGCGGGGTGGAGCGGTAGTCGCGGACCAGCCGGACGACGGTCGCCCCACGGTGCCGGCGCGGGAAGTCGACCAGGTAGGACGAGGTGGCCCCCGTGAACGAGTAGATCGTCTGGCTGGCGTCGCCGACCACGGTCAGGTCGTCCCGGCCGCCCAGCCACGCCTCCAGCAGCCGCTGCTGGAGCGGGTTGACGTCCTGGTACTCGTCGACCACGAAGTGCCGGTACTGGGCGCGGACCTGCTCGGCCACGTCACGGTGCTCCTCGATCCCCCAGACGGCGGCGCGCAGCATGTCCTCGAAGTCGATCACGCCGTTGGACCGCTTGAGTCGCTCGTACGCGGCGAAGACGTCGGCGACCTTCGCCGGCTCGTGCGGGGTGTCCCGCAGGGCCTTGGCCGCCGCCACCACGTACTCCCCGGGCTCCACCAGCGACGACTTGGCCCACTCGATCTCGCCGGCCAGGTCCCGCGCGGCGGCCCGGTCGGCGCGCAGGCCGACCTTCGCCGCGGCGAGGGTGACCAGCCGGACCTTGCTGTCCAGCAGCTCGGGCATGGCCCGCCCCTCCAGCAGCCGGGGCGCGAAGTAGCGCACCTGGCGCAGCGCGGCGGCGTGGAACGTCCGCGCCTGCACGCCCGGCACCCCGAGGACCGCGAGCCGGCTCCGCATCTCGGCGGCGGCGCGGGCGGTGAAGGTCACCGCGAGCACGTGCCGGGGGGAGATCTCTCCGGAGAGCGCCCGGTGGGCGATGCGGGAGGTCACGGCCCGGGTCTTGCCGGTGCCGGCGCCGGCCAGGACGCACACCGGCCCGGCCGGGGCGGTCACCGCCGACCGCTGCTCCGGGTCCAGACCGGCGAGCACGCGCTCGGACGCTGAGTGAACCACCACAGCGAGGAATTGTCTCAGCTCCGCCCGACGTTGCAGCGGATAGCCTGGGCTTGATCGGCAAGCCGTCGGGCGGAACGTTGGAGGATCTGACCATGCTGACGATGTATTCCACCCCCTGGTGCGGCTACTGCCACCGGCTGAAGTCGCAGCTCGACCGCGAGGGCATCGGGTACGAGGTGGTCGACATCGAGCAGGACCCGAAGGCCGCGGAGTTCGTGATGAGCGTCAACGGCGGCAACCAGACCGTCCCGACGCTGCGCTTCGCCGACGGCAGCGCCCTCACCAACCCCTCGATCACGCAGGTCAAGCAGCACCTCGCCAGCATCTCCGCCTGACCTGGCGCAGCACCCGCCGACGAGCGGCCGTCCCACCGGGGCGGCCGCGGCTCGCGGGGCCGGGCGCGCCCCCGCCCGCGGTCGGGCGGGGCCCCGCCCCCTCGGTGGGGGCGGGACCCCCCCCGCCCCGGCGGGGGGGCCCCCCCGCG
>NZ_JBSGDY010000142.1:0-16510 GCF_053602615.1 Micromonospora sp. NPDC004336 | reverse complement strand
CGACCCGCCAGCGTCCGAACCTGCTCGACGTGGCGGGCCGGGCGGCGGCCCGCTCCCCAGGAGGGCGGGTCGGCGGCAGGCGGGATGGCACGGCGTTGCAGTGACCCGGCAAGCTGTTTCGTCTGCAAGCGTCTCGGCGAGCAAGGGTGCTTCGCATCGCTTCGCGACGGCCCTGCGGGCCGCCCTTGGCCCCGGAGCCTCTGCGACCCCCTCGCGCCGGCTATTGCCGGCAGGCCGGGGCCTGCCCGGGTACACGCGCCGCAACCCCACCACGGCCTCATCGCAGTAGACCTGCGGGCTCTGGTCAAAGGTTCCGATTGTCAGCCCTCGTCGCGCTGCGTCGGTTGAATCCATCGTCGCAGCGCGTCGATCGTGGTTTCCGGGGACGTGTTGAAGCAGAACCTGATACCCGGCTGCATCTCATTGAGCACATTTACGAGCCGTTCGAACAGCAGGGTGTGCTCGGGTGCCATCCGCACACCTGCCCCGATCATCGCGACTCGAAACGACCCTGTGGCGGCACACTCGCGCACCTTCGCCTCGGCCGCGTCCGGTTCAGCAGGCACCTGGCACGACATGAAATTGAATCCGGCCACGCGCAGCGCAGCCTCGCCCGCCTCGATTCGTGCGGCCAGAGTCGCCTCGTCCAGTCCGGGGTACCGGCTGTAGTCGATGGTGCTCGGATGCAACCCGATCGACAGGATATCGCTCCCCTTGCTCGAATCACGGACTCCCATAGCGCTCACCATTTCTTGTCTCGATCCCACACCCAAGCAATCAGACAAAGGATCAGTGGCGGGGACACGCCGGTGCCGATCCCGCGCCCATTGATCCGGACGTCAGCGGCCCGCGGCACCGGAGCGGACGGCCACGGTCACCACGAAACGGGGCCGGTGCGGTCGAAGAACCCACCGGTCGGTCCGTCGGGGCCGATATTGGCCAGTCGTACGATTGCATCGGTCCCCTCGGTCACAGTTTGGAAACCCGAATTGTTGTTCATGTCGGTGGCGGTGTAGCCGGGATCGACCGCATTTACCTTGATGTCACTCAGTGCGCTGGCGTATTGAGTGGTGATCATATTAAGTGCCGATTTCGACGCCGGATAAGCGAGAGTGGGGGGCACTAATCCGCGCAGGTTCGGGTCGGTGATTGTGGCGACCGATCCCATTCCGCTGGACACCATCACGATCCGGGGTTGCTCGGCGGCGCGTAGCAGTGGCAGGAACGCATGTGTCACCCGGACCGGGCCGAACACGTTCACCTCGAACACCTCCCGCAGATCGAACGCCAGAGTATCGGCCGGAGCGCTGTTCGTGCCACCGATACCGGCGTTGTTTACCAATACGTCCAGCCGCCCCGCACGCGCCTTCACCTTTCCGGCAGCAGCGGTGACGGATTCATCCGAGGTCACATCGAGCGGTACGAACTCCACGTTCAACCCGTCCTCGACCAGTTCGGCCGTCGCCGCCATGCCGCGCGTCGTGTCCCGCGCGGCGAGGAACACCTGCCAGCCCAGCCCCGCGAGCCTACGTACGGTTTCGCGTCCCAGCCCTTTGTTTGCCCCGGTAACCAGAGCAATCGTCGTTGACGCCATGCCGACAGCGTCCCCGCCGCGTCTGCCGCCCGCCAGGGCTGCCCAGGCATGGGACTCGCGGTACCACCCCCAGGTATCAGTGCTGCGGCAGGATGGATGCGTGGACAGAGCCGAACTGGCGGCGGTGCTGCGTACCGCACGCGCACGGGTGAGACCGGTTGACGTCGGCCTCTCGGCCGGGCCGCGCAGACAGGTACCGGGGCTGCGCCGCGAAGAGGTCGCCCAGCTGGCGGGCCTCAGCGTCGACTACGTGGTCCGGCTCGAGCAGGGACGCGGCCCCAGACCCTCCAGCCAGGTACTCGGCGCGCTGACCAGGGCATTGCGACTCAGCGACAGCGACCGCGACCTCGTATTCCGGCTGGCCGGATCCGAGCCGCCGCAGGCCGGACGCGTCCCGATGCTGATACGTCCGAGCGTGCTGCGGCTCCTGGATCGGATGTCTGACCTGCCCGCCCTGGTGTTGTCGGCCAAGTCCGATATCCTCGCCTGGAATCCCCTTGCTGCCGCGCTCTTCGGCGATTTCTCCGAATGGCTACCCGCGCAACGCAATCTCATTCGGCAGCGCTTCCTGAGCACCGACTCGGACCGAATAACGCTGACACCGGAGGAGGAGGCGGCAACGGCCGCCCACTGCGTCGGGTGCCTGCGAACCGCCCAGGCCCGCTACCCCGGCGACCCCGACCTCAACCGCCTCATCGCCGATCTGCGCTCCGGCAGCAACCGGTTCGACGACCTGTGGCGAGCCGGGCGTTCGGGACAGTTGCGCGCCACCACAACAACCATCCAGCACCCCGAACTCGGGCCGCTCATCCTCGACTGCGACACCCTCCTTGTGCCGGAAGCCGATCAAACTCTCATTGTCTACTCGGCCGCACCCGGCACACCCGAAAGCTCGGCGCTCGACCTGCTCCGCGTCACCGGCACCGAACGATTCACCCCACTGTCTGCGCAGCAGGCAGGATGACGGTCGAGTAGCGGCTCTGGCAGCTCGTGCCCGATGCGTGCCCGATGCAGAGGTCAACATCGGCTCACGCTGGGCACGTCGACGGCCTCAACCCGAACGTTACGCATTTCTCGACCAGCCGGCGCGACTACCCACCGTGTGAATCAATCCGATTCCCAAGCTGACAGTGCGGGTTCGATTCCCGTCACCTGCTCCACGCGAAGGCCCTGGCCAGGACGCGAGTCCCAGCCGGGGCCTTCGATATTGCTCGGGCCAAGAGCACCCGGCGGGCCATTCACGGGCCACTAGTGCGGTGACCACATACGTTTGCCGGCTCTCTAGCCTCTTGGCATGGTCATGCAAGACCGGCTCGCGGTCGTTGACGGCCTGCTCGCGCTTCCTTTTCCCGGTAAGAACACGCGGAAGGGCTGCCAGTCCAGCGGGCCTGGCTTCCACGTGTATGTCCTGCAGGCCAGCCGGAGTTTCTGGGATGACCGCAGCGAGGAGATCGTCGAGGCAGCCCAGGCGGAGATCGATACCGCTTTCCAAGCGTTAGCGACCGCGCTGACGGTCCGCTGGGGCGAGCCTCAGACGGTCGATCTCGAGCCTTATCTATGGGGGGAGGATCAAGCGCCGGATCCGATGAACCAGCTTTGCCAGCTCAGTGGTGAGATGTGCGTCTGGCGGCCGCTGGACGCTGGTCGGTGGGTTGCGCTCGCCGTCGGCCAGGGCGATCCGGAGTTGCCGATTGAGTTGCTCTTGACGGTCGGTGAGGCCGATCCGCTGCGCTGATCGCCACGGTTTGAGCAGGTCAAGCGGCTTTGGAGCGTGGGCGGCCCCAGGGTTGTTGGCGTTCGCTGCGGATGCGGGCGCGTTCCCGGCGTTGGGCGGCCAGGACGTCTGGGTGGCGGGCGTTGGCGTTGCGCCAACGCAGGTACCGCTGCATCTCCCGGGCCAGGACGGTGTGGTTGGGATAGTTGGAGTTGGCCAACGTGAATGCGCGTAGGGGCCCGAACTGGGCCTCGATGGGGTTGGCCCAGGACGCCTGGGTGGGAGTGAGGCAGAGCTCGACCTTGTTGCGGGCGGCCCACGCCCGGATCCGCGGGGTCTTGTTCGCTGACAAGTTGTCCAGGATCACGTAGATCGGGGCGCCGTCGGGGCGGGCGGCGCGGATCGACTTGAGCGCGGCCAGGCTGTGGTCGCCGCCTTTGCGGCGGCGTATCACGCCCCAGAGTTGATCATCACCGAGGCTGTAGCAGCCGTGAAAGTAGCGGACGCCATGCGTTCGCGTGTAGGTCGCCGGCAGCCGGTCTGGTCTGCCGGCCAGCGCCCACCCGCTGCCGTGATGCGGGCGGATCGACAGCGGCCCGAACTGGTCGAAGGCGAAACACCGGTCCGGGAACCGGCGGGTCACCTCCTCGATGCGGTCGAGCTTGGCGTCCTTGTCCGGGTCGCGGGACTCCTTCCAGGTACGGGTGCGTTGGAAGGACACATCGTGGTGGCGCAGGATCTGCCGCAGGCGTTCCCGACCGATGAGCACCCGCCGGGCCCGGTTGGTGGCCAGGTAATCGGCGAGCTTGCGGATACTCCAATGCGTGAAGGGGCGACCCACACTCTTCGGTCGGGTCGTGGCCGTCGCGACGATGAACCGCTGGTCATCATCGCTGATCAGGCGGGGACGGCCTCCCGCCCACTGAGGGTCCAGGGCGCGTAGTCCGATCTCGTTGAACCGATGGATCACATCACGGACGGTGTCCTCATGCGCAGCAACCAGGCGGGCGATCGCCGGCACCGGGGTGCCGGATGCCGACGCCATGATGATCAACGCCCGGCGGACCCGGATCGACTCGTGCTTGCCACGCCGCACGAGCTGCTGCAGCCGGCGGCCCTCCTCATCGCTTAACCGCCGCGCCCTCACCGGCTCGGCCATCCCGACACACCTCACTCCCGACAGCGATCACGATCGCCATCGAGCCTGACCCACCCGACCCGACGCGGAGCACCCCACCCGGCGTGTCACCAACACGGCGAACCTTCTTGGTCAACGCACTAGGCACGCTTCTTACCCGCCTTCTTGCCCTTGGCCTTCGGCTTGTCCGACGGGCCGGCTGCCGCCTTCTTGGCCTTCTTCCGCTCGGCCTTCACCCTGTCGCTCACCGCCTGGGCGATGGCCCGATCCGCCTCCGAGGTGGCGTGCTGGTAGATCATGGCTGCCTGTGGCGAGTCGTGGCCCATCCGCGCCATCAGTTCCCGGGTGCTCGCCCGATGCGCGCCGCAATCGTGTTGCCGGTGTGCCGAAGATCGTGGAAGTGAAGACCCGGCACGCCGAGCTTGCCGATCGCCACCGACCAGCCGATGACCTTGTTGAGGTTGCCGCGCCAGATCGGTCACCCCGACGGCGTGGTGAAGACCAACGCCGCTGCGCGACATGTCGGCGCTGACTGGCACACTCCGCGCGTGAGCTACGACTTGGCGGTGTGGGAAGGTGATAGGCCCGCTGACAATTCCGCAGCGCTGGCGACCTTCGAGGCGCTCTACGAGAGGTACACAGGCGAGGGGCGAACGCCGCCGACCCCGCGTATTCGAGCCTATGTCGAGGCCCTTCTTGAGAGATGGATCGACCTTACTGAGGATGACGGCGACGAGCGGAGTCCGTGGTCGACGGGGCCACTGATCAGGGAGGCATCGGGACCCTTCGTCTATTTCCCGATGGTGTTCAGCCGCTGTAAAGAGGTGTCGGCCGGTGCTGCACGAATCGCAGCCGAGCGTGGCCTTGTCTGCTTCGACCCGCAGCTAGGTCTGCTTCGGCCCGCCCCTGAGGAACTGTAGCGGGCCATCCACGGGCCACAAGGTCATGCCACGAAAGGCCAAACCAGGCCGCCAGCGACCAAGCTGCCTAGGCGAAACGCCGCACCAGAGCCCGATGTTGTCCAATTCCCAAGCTGACAGTGCGGGTTCGATTCCCGTCACCCGGTTCGGAAGCGGAGAGGCCGCCGCACGGCGACCCTGACGGACCCGCTTCCGACACCTGCCAGCCGTTGGCGGAAACGCCACCGGGCGTGCGACTGCCGCCTGCGGTCAACGCTCCCCGGGCGGCGTCGGCCAGGGCGCCGGGCGCGACGGCCGGGAAACACGCGGGCCGCTAATGACCCGTTCCGGGCGGCCGGCCGCGTCACCTGCACCTGACCGTGACCAGCTGCGGGCGGTCCCCGATCCGGCACCCGTTGCTGAACCGCAGGGTCCCCGAGGCGGTCAGGGCCGCGCCCTGCCCGTCGGCGGGCGTGGCGGTCAGCGTCCACGCGTAGTCGCCGTCGGGCGCCTGCCGGCGGCGGTCGTCCTCGCCGTTCCACACCGGAGCGACGAGGCCGCGCGTCTCGCCACCGGAGAGGGTACGGACGACGGCGCCGCTCTGGGTCCTGATCACGAGCGTCCAGGAGGCGGTCGGCTTGGACAGCCACCACTTCGGGCTCCAGTGCCCCGTGCCGTTCCTGACGTGGGCCGCCGTGGGGACGACCGCGTCGAGCCGGACCAGCGGCGAGACCGGGATGCCGCTGGGCACCAGGTGGATGCCGCCGTCCTCGCCGAGGTGGGCGACGACGCCGGTGTGCGGGTCGACGTCCCAGGGACGCCACGACGCGAACGCCCCGGCGGTGCGCGACACCGCCGTGCCGCCACGGACGTCGGTGATCCTCAGCTGCCCGTCCACCTCGGACGCGACGAAGCCGTCGCCGAGCTTCGCCGACGACCAGTCGGTGCCGGTGACGAGGGTCAGGTTCGTCCGCTTGACGGTGTCGTAGACGCCCTGGGCCGACGTCGAGCCCACGCAGGTCCACAGCAGCCAGCGCCCGACGGCCTGGAGGTCCTCCAGGAGGCAGCCCCGGCCGAACCACACCTGGGTGCCCCGCTGCCCGGTCAGCACGTCCACCGGGCTCACGGCGTCGTTGCCGTCGCGCAGCCACAGGGTGGTGCCCCACAACGCCGCGACCTGGCCCGTGGTCGTGAACACGGTGCCCCCGGTGCCGAGGTCGACGACGCGGGTCTCCGCCGCCGTGCCGTCGTGCGGCAGGGTCAGGGCGGCGAAGCGACCGCCGACGGCCGCCACCGACTGGTAGGTGCGGGTGCCGTCGATCCGAACGCCCGGCATGGCCCCGGTCGGCTCCAGGAGCCGGGGCTGCCGGTCGTCGTCGGTGCGGCCGTAGCTGAGGCCCGAGACGACCGTCCGGCCGTCGCCGGTGTCGTGGAGTTCGGGGCACGCCGTGGTGTCGCAGCTCGCGGGCCCGGGGCCCCGGTCGGTACGCGCACCGGGCGTGCGGGGGCCCGTCACGCCGATCTCCCGGGTGTACAGGTGGCGGCGCTCCTCCCAGCCGTTCCTCCGCTCCAGCGTGTTGAGCCGCCCCTGGGTGAGGGTCAGCCCCGACACCGCCTGGAGCCTGCGCGGGTACGCCTCGGCGACCCGGCGGATCGTCACGCCGCCGCCGTCGGCGGCCTCGACGACGGAGATCCCCCAGCGGTCCACGTCGGGGCCGCCCTGCACCAGGAGCCGGCCGTCCGGGGTCGGCATGCCGGAGCCCGCCGACCTGGCCAGCAGAGTCTTCACCGTACGCCCGGCGAGGTCGACCGCCTCGACCCGCCAGACCGGGTCCAGGTAGTTGAAGGGGCCCATCGCGGGGTCGTGCCGGCCCACCACGAGCGTCTCGCCGACCAGGCCCAGCACCTGTGCGTCCCCGGTCAGCGGCACGGTGCGCGGGGCGGCGGTGAGGTCCGCGCGCGAGTGGACGGCGACGGCGCCGTCGTGCCACCACAGCAGGTGGGTGGAGGTGAGCACGGCCGTGCCGGTGCCCCCGTAGCTGGCGTACGGAAGCGGGACCAGCCGGCCACCCTCGACGTCGAGGAGACCGGTGCGCGACGTGCCGCCCACCCGGTACTGCACCACCTGGCCGCGCGCGTCGCCGATCGGGCCCGAGATGTCGGGCGCCGCCGTGACCCCGTCGGGGACGCCGGCCACGGCCCGACGGGTGACGGAACCGTCGTCGTGGGAGTCGAGAAGATGCCACGTGTGGTCGCCGTCCGACGGGTCCTGCGCCCTCGTCACGACGGTCGACCCCAGCGTGCTGACGTACGTGTGGCCGAGCGGGATCGCCACCGTACGCGATCGGCCGGTCGCCATGTCCCGCAGCGTGACGGCCCGGTCGGCGAGCTTCGGGCTCGCGACGACGTCCGAGCCGGCGCCGAAGTCCGGGACCGTGACCGCGTCCGTGTCGGACATGGCGAGCCCGGTGTCGACACCGGCGTAGCTCGTCCACAGGTACTCGTGCGTGGGCTCGTGCCGGAGGAACCCCGAGGGGCCGGCGCTCAGCAGCCGCGTCTGGGGGGAGTGGACGTACGCGGCCGGGACGACCACCTCGCCCGGGACCGGTTCGGCGCTCGCGGTGCCCGTCGTCAGCGGGACCAGGCCCACGGCGAGTGCGAACGACACGGCGCCGGCGACACCGGCGCGGCTCAGCGAGCCTCGGACCACGCTCGTCCTCCCTGCGGGACACAAGATGAAGGCTCCGGCCCGAGCCGGACGCGTCTCGCTGGCAGGCTGTTCCCGCGGCACGCCGCGCGGTGGCAGGTCGCGACCCGGCGACCCGCGTCCGAGAGCCTCAGACGAGTTGCCGGAGCTTAGCAGCCGACGCCGACTCCGCGAGCACCGAAGATCGACGTGGGGATCGACGCGGTGCCGGGGCCGCGCGGGCGACCCGGCCGCCGCGCCGGCACCGCGTCCGTCCGGACGTCGACCCAGGCCAAGGCCCAGTCAACCGGCGGCCGTGCTGGACCTCGGCAGTGACCTCGCTCTGCTCGTATTCGCCGCCGTCCCCGACGATCAGGTTGTCGATGTGCCGCGCGGTGAGCGGCTGGGTGTAGAGGGCGAAGAGCGCGGGCGACAGGTCGACATACAGCAAGGGCCTCGCGCGGGTCGGCGCCCGGGCCGGTGGTGGCCGCTAGGCTGGCGATCATGCGGATTGGCATCGTGATCCTCCCCGACCAGCGCTGGTCCGACTCGCGCCGCCGCTGGGCGCAGGCCGAGGAGTGGGGCTTCGACCACGCCTGGACGTACGACCACCTGGGCTGGCGCGACCTGGTCGACGGGCCGTGGTTCGACTCGGTGACCACGCTGACCGCCGCCGCGACGGCGACCTCCCGCATCCGCCTCGGGACGCTGGTCGCCTCGCCCAACTTCCGCCACCCGGCGGCGTTCGCCCGGCAGGTCACCGCGCTCGACGACGTCTCCGACGGGCGGCTGCTGCTCGGCCTCGGCGCGGGCGGCATCGGCTTCGACGCGGCGGTGCTCGGCGGGGAGACGCTGCCGCCGCGCCAGCGGGTGGACCGGTACGCCGAGTTCACCGAACTGCTCGACCTGATCCTGCGCGAGGACGGCACGACCTGGCGGGGCGACTGGTTCGCGGCGGTGGACGCGCGGAACAACCCGGGCTGCGTCCAGACGCCCCGGGTGCCGTTCGTGATGGCCGCCAACGGGCCCCGGTCGATGCGGCTGGTCGTGCGGTTCGGGCAGGGCTGGGTCACCACCGGGCCCGGCGGCGACGACCTGGAGAGCTGGTGGGACGGGGTGGCCGAGCTGTCCGCCCGGCTGGACAAGACGCTCGCCGCGGCCGGCCGCGACCCGGGCACCCTGGACCGCTACCTCTCGCTCGACTCGGCGCCGGCCTTCTCGCTGCGCAGCGCCCAGTTCTTCGCCGACCAGGTCGGCCGGGCCGCCGCCCTCGGCTTCACCGACGTGGTCACGCACTGGCCCCGGGCCAGCAGCTGGTACGCCGGCGACGAGGCCGTCCTGGTGGACGTGGCGACCCGCCTGCTGCCGGAGCTGCGCCGGAGCTGAGCGGTCGCCGCCCGGCTGCGCCCCTTCGCCCGGCCGGCGCGCCGGCGCTCGCTCAGGTGCCGAGGTCCCCGGTGGTGATGCCGCCGTCGCCGGCGGAGACCAGCCGGAACCGGATGCAGACCACCTCGCTGTCGTCGGTGACGGGGGTGCCGACCCGCGCCCAGTACGCCGCGTGCCCCTCGCGCCACTCCTCGATCGAGCGGTCGCCCTCCCCCTCGGAGCGGGCGAAGTCCCACGGCACGTCGGCGAAGCGGACCACCTCGACGCCGGTGACCTCGACGACGCCGACCAGCGCGTCCTCGTCGTCCACCAGGACCAGCCGCTCGCCGACGTGCTCCAGCTCCTCGCCCTCCTGGGCGTACTCGGTGGTCAGGCCCGCGGTCGCCGTCTTCACCCCGGCGAGCACCAGGGTGTTCAGTCGCGTCCGCAGCTCACCGGGAGTGCCGAGGGCGAGGGTGCGCAGTCCACCGATCCGAGGCCACATCCTGCCGACGCTACCGCCGGCGTCGGTCCCGCGCCTGCGCATTCGGCCCCCGCCGACAGCTCCGCCCGGCGGTACGGCCGGCCTGCCGACGGCCAGGAGGCGCGGCCCGGGCAGGCGGTCGGCCGGGTCCGCCCGGCCGCCGGGGATTCCGTGCCGGTCACGTCAGGTCGGCGCCGCTGACCAGCCCCCGGATCCGCAGCTCGGCGGCGACCGCCGGCGGGCAGTCGAGCACCACGGCGGCGGTGCCGACGGGCTCGGCGCCCCGCGCGGCACAGATCTCGTAGAGCGCGCGGACCTGGGCCCCCGTGGCGACCCAGTCGTCCACCACCAGCACCCGGTCGCCCCGGTCGAGGCCGTGCTCCCGGACGGCCAGGTCCACCCGCCGCCCCCGGAAGTCGGGCGGGCTCTGCGCCCAGGTCAGCGGCCCGGCGGGCAACCGGCCGTCGCCCGGCTTGTGCGCCGGGACGAAGCCCACCCCGAGGGCCGTGGCGGCGAGCGGGCCGAGCAGGAACCCCGTCACCGCGGGCGAGACGACGACCGTGGGCCGGGCGGCCCGGAACGGCTCCACCAGGGCCGGCCCCAGCCGGGCGAGCACCTGCGGGTCCCGCCACCAGCCGGAGACGTCGCTGACCAGGTGGCTGGCGCCGGGGCCGGGGTCGATCCACCGGACCAGCTCGGCCAGGCGTCCGCTCAGCTCGGAGGACATGTGGACCATCCTGCGCCAGCCGCCCGCGCCCGTCGCGTACCCGGGCCGCCCGGCCGACGGCGGGTCGGATGATCGGGTACACGTATCGCCGCAATTACGGGCATACCACCATGATCACGTTGACTTCGGAAGTGCTTCTCTCGTTACGGTCCGACCCGATTTGTTCGAAGACGAAAGGACCGACCGGTGGCTGGCAGGCACTCCCGTACCCGCATGTTCTCCTCGCCGGCCGGCATCGCGGCCACGGCTGCGGTCGGGGTCGCCCTCGCCGTCGGCGGCACCGTGGGCGCAGTCCAGCTGACCTCCGGCTCGGACGCCGCCCGGCCGGTCGCCGTCGACCTCTCGCCCACCGGCACGCCGAGCAGCGCGGCCCCCAGCTCGCCGGCCGCCTCGCCGACCGCCAGCGCGTCGCCGAGCGCGACCGCCAGCCCGAAGGCCAGCCGGTCCACCCAGGCGCCCTCGCGGAGCAAGCCGCGCACCGCCGCGCCGAAGCCCACCGCGACGAAGAAGACCAGCACCGCCCGCCCGGTGGTGGACAGCGGCTCGTGCGGCGCCTCGTTCTACTCCGAGGGGCAGCTCACCGCCAACGGTGAGTACTTCGACCCGTCCGCGCTGACCGCCGCACACAAGACCCTGCCGTTCGACACGAAGGTGCGGGTGACCAACCCGGCCAACGGCAAATCCGTGACGGTACGGATCAACGACCGCGGCCCGTTCATCGAGGGACGCTGCCTGGACCTGTCCCGCGCCGCGTTCGCCGAGATCGCCTCCCTCGACGCCGGCCACGTCGAGGTCCGCTACGAGGTGCTCGGCTGAGCCCGCTCCGGCTGGCGATCGGCCCGGCCGGGCGACCCGCGCGGCCAGAACATCCTCGGACGACGGGCCAGGTTCATTCACCGGTTCACGTCCATCAGGCATGCTGTCCCTCGTACGCACGAAACCCTTCCAGTCGGGCCGCGGCCCGCTGAGCCCCGGATCCCGCGCCGGCCTCGGCGCGGCCGTCGTCCTGCTCGCGCTCGTCTCGGCCGTGGAACTGGCCGACGGGCCGCCGGCGAACTACATCGCGCTCATGGTCGCCGCGCCCTTCCTCGCCGCCGCGCTGGCGTCGTGGCGGATCGTCCTCGGGGTGGGTGCCGCCGCCACGGCGCTCGGGGCGGGCTTCGCCCTCGGCGAGCCGACCGTGGCGCTCTCCACCGCGATCGCCGTCACCTGCATCGCGCTGGGCACCGGGATCGCGGCGGTCACGGCGGGGGTACGGCAGCGGCAGGCCGAACGGATCGCGGAGCTGTCCCGGCTCGCGGCGGTGGCGCAGCAGGCCGTGCTGCGGCCGCTCGGGCCCCAGGTCGGCAGTCTCTCGGTGGCGGCCCGCTACATCTCCTCCACCGCCACGGCCGAGATCGGCGGCGACCTGTACGAGGCGATCGACACGCCGTACGGGGTGCGCATGATCATCGGCGACGTGCGGGGCAAGGGGCTGGACGCGGTCCGGCTGGCGAGCATCGTGCTGGGCTCCTACCGGCACGTGGCGTACGAGCGGGCCGACCTGCGGGCGATCGTGACCGACCTGGACCGGGCGGTGGCCCGCAGCGTGGGTGACGAGGACTTCGTCACCGCCGCGCTGGTCGAGGAGCGGGGCGGGACGCTGACGATCGTCAACTGCGGCCACCCGTCGCCGCTGCTGCTGCGCCGGGGCGCCGTCATCCCGCTCGAGCCGCCGGCGCCCGCCCCGCCGCTGGGCTTCATGCCGGTCGTCCGCCCGCGCGTCGAGCGGCTGGAACCCGGCGACCGGTTGCTGCTCTTCACCGACGGGCTCGGCGAGGCGCGCCGGGACGGAGAGTTCTTCCCGACCGCCGACCGGGCCTGGCGGCTGCTCGGTCACGGCACCGTCGCCGACGGGCTCGCCTCGCTGGAGACCGCTCTCGTCGAGTGGGTGCACGGCCGCCTCGACGACGACATCGCCCTGGTCCTGATGGAGTACACGGGATCGCGCGAAGGCGCGACCGCGGTCGTTCCGAGCTGGGAGGTCGGCGCGGCCGAGGGCTGAGCCCGCCGGGGCCGCCGTGCGGGCGCGGGCTGAGCCCGCCGGGGTCGCCGTGCGGGCGCGGGCGGCCCTTCGCAACCCGAACGGGAAGTGTGTAATCGCCGTCACTTCGGTGATCGGCTTGTCGCTGCCTACCCAACGGTAATACAGTCTGGAGTTACTGATCGGTAACACCTGTCCGGAAGCGGGGCCAGCGAGCATGACCCACTACAAGAGCAACCTTCGGGACCTCGAGTTCAACCTCTTCGAGGTCTTCGGGGCGGACCAGGCGTTCAGCCAGGCGCCGTACACGGACCTGGACGTCGACACCGCGCGCGACATCCTCGCCGAGGTCGACCGCCTCGCCCGCGAGGATCTGGCCGCCAGCTACACGGACAGCGACCGCAACCCGCCGGTCTTCGACCCGGCCACGCACACCGCGCCGCTGCCGGAGTCGTTCAAGAAGTCCTACCGCGCGTACATGAACTCCGAGTTCTGGCGGCTGGAGCTCCCGACCGAGCTGGACGGCAGCAACGCGCCCCGGGCGCTGGTCTGGTCCCTCGCCGAGCTGATCGTCGGCTCCAACGCCGCCATCTGGATGTACGCCTCCGGCCCGTCCTTCGCGCACGTGCTCCAGGTCGAGGGCACCGAGCAACAGAAGAAGTGGGCGAAGCTCTTCGTCGACAAGCAGTGGGGCTCCACGATGGTGCTCACCGAGCCGGACGCCGGCTCGGACGTGGGCGCCGGCCGGGCCCGCGCCATCCCGCAGCCCGACGGCTCCTGGCACATCGAGGGCGTGAAGCGCTTCATCACGTCCGCCGAGCACGACCTGACCGACAACATCGTCCACTACGTGCTGGCCCGCCCGGTCGGCGTCGAGGGTGTCGGCGGCCCGGGCACCAAGGGCCTGTCCCTCTTCGTGGTGCCGAAGTACCACTTCGACGAGAACACCGGCGAGCTGGGCGAGCGCAACGGGGTCTTCGCCACGAACGTCGAGCACAAGATGGGCCTGAAGGTCTCCAACACCTGCGAGCTGACCTTCGGCGAGCACGGCGTACCGGCCAAGGGCTGGCTGCTGGGCGAGAAGCACGAGGGCATCCGGCAGATGTTCATGATCATCGAGAGCGCCCGGATGATGGTCGGCACCAAGGCCATCGCCACCCTCTCGACCGGCTACCTGAACGCCCTCGAGTACGCCAAGAGCCGGGTGCAGGGCGCCGACCTGACCCAGATGGCGGACAAGACCGCGCCGCGCGTCACGATCACCCACCACCCGGACGTGCGCCGCTCGCTGATGCTGCAGAAGTCGTACGCCGAGGGCCTGCGCGCCCTGGTCTGCTACACCGCCACCTGGCAGGACAAGGTCGCCATCGCCGAGGCGGCGGGCGACGAGAAGGCGACCAAGCTCGCCAAGCGGGTCAACGACCTGCTCCTCCCGCTGGTCAAGGGCGTCGGTTCGGAGCGGGCGTACGAGCTGCTCGGCCACGAGTCGCTGCAGACCTTCGGCGGCTCCGGCTTCCTCCAGGACTACCCGCTGGAGCAGTACGTCCGGGACGCCAAGATCGACACCCTGTACGAGGGCACCACCGCGATCCAGAGCCTCGACCTGATCTTCCGCAAGATCGTTCGGGACAACGGCAAGGCCCTGATGGCGGTCGCCGGCGAGATCCAGGAGCACATCGCCTCCGAGGCCGGCAACGGCCAGCTCAAGGAGGAGCGGCAGGCGCTCGGCAAGGCGCTCGCCGAGATCCAGAACATGATCGGCGTGATGACCGGCTGGCTGGGCGAGGCGCAGGGCGGCGACGCGCGGGCGCTCTACAAGGTCGGCCTGAGCAGCCGCCGGTTCCTGCTGGCGATCGGCGACCTGGTCGTCGGCTGGCTGCTCCAGAAGCAGGCCGACGTGGCCCTCAAGGCCCTGGCCGGCGAGGTCTCCGCGGCCGACAAGGCGTTCTACACCGGCAAGGTGGCCGCCGCCCGGTTCTTCGCCCGCGAGGTGCTGCCCCGCATCGGCGCCGACCGGCGGATCATCGAGGGCACCGACCTGGACATCATGGACCTCCCGGAGGAGGCCTTCTGAGCTACGCCGTAGCGCGCCACGGCGCGACGGCGATGCCGGGGACCACCCGGCTCTGACTCGGCAGCGACGGCCGGTGGGCGACAGCCCGCCGGCCGTCGTCGGTGTCCCCGTCAAGGAAGTTTGACCGTTTTCCTCCTCCGGTGGCGGTCACTCCGTGCAGTCGCGGTGGGGCCCCTGGCGCTCCGGAAGGACGGCGGCCGGCCAGCTGGGCGGGTGGGTCCGGGCCGCTATTCGGGGACCACATCCGGGTAGCCGGGCAGCGTGGCGGGTAACCGTCGCGGGACCACGTCAGAGAACGCCCAGAGCCACCGCACGGGGGAGTGCAGCGCACATGGGCATTGGTAGCGGGATCTTCCTGATCGCGATCGGCGCGATCCTCACCTTCGCCATCAGGGCCAACGTCTGGTGGGTCGACCTGCGCGCGGTCGGCTGGGTGTTCATCCTGGCCGGGCTCGCGGTGCTGCTGACCACGCTCTGGTTCTGGCAGGACCGCCGCAAGCGGGCGCGGACACTGATCGTGGAGGAGAACCGGCTCTCGCATCCCACCGCGATGATGCCGCCGCCGCCCGACCCGCCGCCGCCGACGGCACCACCGTCCTGAGCCGCTGACCCGGCCGGCCGACGGTACGCGGCCACTGGGCCATCCGCCGAAGCTCCGGGCGGATGGCCCAGCGGCGTGCGACCTGCCGTACGGGCGGGCTCAGCCGCGGGCGGTGTACCGGGCGGTGATCGGTGCCCCTCCCCGGCCCAGGTCGGCCCAGTCGCCCTCGGGCCGGTGTACGACGACGTCGCTGGTGCGTAGCCCGTCCTGGTCCGCCCGCACCGGGTCGAGCAGGGCGGAGAGCAGCGAGATGCCCGGGTTGTGGGCGATCAGCAGCACCGTGCGGGCGGCCGGGTCGACCCTCCTGACCAGCGCCAACAGGTCCTCGGGACGGGCCTCGTACGCGTCCGTCTCGTACCGCACGACGGGGGCCGGGCCGGCCGAGCCGCCCTCGGGCGGCGACCCGGTCATGCCCATCGCCACGCCGTGCCAGGTCTCCCGCGTGCGCCGGGCGGCCGAGCAGATCACCACGTCGGGCAGCAGCTTGTGCTTGGCCAGCCAGGCGCCGGCCGCCGCCGCGTCGGCGTGACCCCGGGTCGCCAGCGGGCGCCCTACGTCCGGCGCGTCTCCCGGCGGCTCGGCCTTGGCGTGCCGGATCAGCACCAGTGTCCGTCCCTCGGCGTGAGCGTCCGTCATGTGCCCAGCTTGCCCGATTGACGATCAGAGCGCCTGGGTAAGTCGATGGATGCCGCACCCTCATCGATGGCCGCGGCGGAGGCAGACGCCAGGGACAGCCGAGGAGGCGACGACATGGGTTTTGGTGGCAGTATCTTCCTGATCGCGCTGGGTGCGATCTTCGCGTTCGCGGTGGAGGCGGATCTGGGCTGGCTCAACCTGGCCGTCGTCGGCTGGGTGCTGATGCTCGCCGGCCTGGCCGGCCTGCTGGTCACGCTCCACTTCTGGAACACCCGCCGGCGCACCGTCGTCGCCCGGCCGGTCGCCGAGGACCGGGTCGTCGCCGAGCGGGTCGTGCCCGTGCAGGACGACCGGGTCGTCGAGGAGTACCGCGAGGTGCGCCGGCCGCGCCGCACGGTCTGACGTTCCGACACCGTTCCGACCCGGGGGCTCCGCAGCGTGGCGGGGCCCCCGTCACGTGCGCGGCGTGCGACGACTCGGTGCTGGACGGCCGGCGGGTGACGGCCTGACCCACCCCGGCCCGACCCGGCCCGACCCGGCCCGACCCGGCCCGACCCGGCCCGACCCGG
>NZ_JBSGDY010000141.1:0-16839 GCF_053602615.1 Micromonospora sp. NPDC004336 | reverse complement strand
GTCGGTTCTCCCGACCGGCCGGACCGCGCCGGTGTCCGGCGTCAGGCGGCGGCGGAGGTCCGCACCAGAGTGCGGATCTGGCGCAGCAGCACCGACAGGGCGGCGAGGTCCGCCCGGGACTCGTCGAACTCCCCCATCGCCCGCTCGGCCCGGTGGATCGACGTGGCGTTCGACTGCTCCCACTGGAGCACCCGCTCCTGCGGCGACTGGGTGTCGGGCGTGGAGTCGAGCACCTCGGCGGTCAGCGCGGCCAGCGCGGCGTACAGGTCGTAACGCAGCGCCATCCGGGCCAGCGTCTGCCAGCGGTCCTCCCGCGGCAGCAGCGAGATCTTCGACAGCAGCGAGTCGACCCGGAACCGGTCGGAGAGCACGAAGTAGACCGAGGCCACCTCGCCCACGTCCCGCCCGCTGGCCGCCGCGGTCTCCACCACGTCGAGCAGGCCGAAGCTGTACATCAGGCGGGTCGCCTGCTCGGCCAGGTCACGCGGCAGCCCCCGCTCGGTGAGCGAGTCGATGTGGGCCGCCAGCGACTCCCGCTCGCTGCCGTGGAAGCGCTCCTCCAGGTCGGGCAGGAGCCGGGCCACCCCGTCGCGCAACCGGGCGATCTCCGCCGGCACGTCGATCGGGGAGCGGCGGTTGGTGACCAGCCACCGCACCGCCCGGTCCAGCAGCCGCCGGGTGTCCAGGTAGACGCTCGTCTGCAGCTCCGGGGCGACCTTGTTGTCCAGGGCCTCCACCGCGTCCCACATCTCGCCCAGCCCGAACACCTCGCGGACCACCACGTACGCCCGGATGACGTCCGCGGCCGAGGCGGCCGTCTCCTCGACGACCCGGAAGACGAACGAGATGCCGCCCCGGTTGATCGCCTCGTTGACCAGGACGGTGGTGACGATGTCCCGGCGCAGCCGGTGCTGGCCCATCCGGTCGGCGAACCGCTCGCGCATCGGCGTCGGGAAGTAGTTGACCAGGACGTCGGTCGTCCACTCCTCGTCCGCGAGCCCCTCCGCCAGGATCTCCGTCTCCAGGACGATCTTGACGTACGCGAGCAGCACCGCGAACTCCGGCGCCGTCAGCCCGGACTCGGTCCGCACCGCCAGCTCCTCGTCCGACGGCAGCGCCTCCAGGGACCGGTCCAGCGCGCCCGAACGCTCCAGCTCGGTGATCATCCGCCGGTGCACGGGCAGCAGCGACGCCGCCTGCGCCTGCGCGTTGTTGATCGCCCGGGCCTGGTCGTAGTTGTCCCGCAGCACCAGCTCGGCGACCTCGTCGGTCATCTCGGCGAGCAGCTCGTCCCGCTCGGGGAGCGTCAGCGCGCCGCCGGCGACCGCCGTGTTCAGCAGGATCTTGATGTTCACCTCGTGGTCGGAGCAGTCCACCCCGGCCGCGTTGTCGATGAAGTCCGTGTAGATCCGGCCGCCGGTCTGGGCGTACTCGATCCGGCCGAGCTGGGTCCAGCCCAGGTTGCCGCCCTCGCCGGCCACCCGGCAGCGCAGGTTCCTGCCGTCCACCCGGATCGCGTCGTTGGACTTGTCGCCCACCTCGGCGTTGCTCTGGCTGGAGGCCTTCACGTACGTGCCGATGCCGCCGTTCCAGAACAGGTCGACCGGCGCGGTCAGGATCGCCTTCATCAGCTCCTGCGGGGAGAGCTGCTCGGTGTCGGCGTCCAGGCCGAGCCGCTCGCGGACCTGCGGCGAGATCGGCACCGACTTGGCGGTACGCGGGTACACCCCGCCGCCGGCCGAGATCAGCTTCCGGTCGTAGTCCTCCCACGACGAGCGGGGCAGCTCGAACAGCCGCTTCCGCTCCGCGTACGAGGTGGCGGCGTCCGGATCCGGGTCGAGGAAGATGTGCCGGTGGTCGAAGGCGGCCACCAGCCGGATGTGCTCCGACAGCAGCATCCCGTTGCCGAACACGTCGCCGGACATGTCGCCGACGCCGACCACGGTGAAGTCCTGCGTCTGGGTGTCGTGGCCCATCTCGCGGAAGTGCCGCTTCACCGACTCCCAGGCGCCCCGGGCGGTGATGCCCATCTTCTTGTGGTCGTACCCGGCGGAGCCGCCGGAGGCGAACGCGTCGCCGAGCCAGAAGTTGTGCGCCGTGGAGATCTCGTTGGCGATGTCGGAGAACGTCGCCGTGCCCTTGTCGGCCGCGACCACCATGTACGGGTCGTCGCCGTCGTGCCGGACCACGTCCTCCGGCGGCACGATCTCGCCGCTGACGATGTTGTCCGTGACGTCCAGCAGCGCCGAGATGAACTCCTTGTAGCAGACGACCGCCTCGTCGCGGTCCCCGGGCTTCTGCTTGAGCACGAAGCCGCCCTTGGCGCCGACCGGCACGATGACGGCGTTCTTCACCATCTGCGCCTTGACCAGGCCCAGCACCTCGGTGCGGAAGTCCTCGCGGCGGTCCGACCAGCGCAGCCCGCCCCGGGCCACCGGCCCGAACCGCAGGTGCACGCCCTCGAAGCGCGGCGAGTAGACGAAGATCTCGAACTTCGGCCGGGGCGCCGGCAGGTCCGGGATCGCCTGCGGGTCCAGCTTGAGCGCCACGTACGACTTCGGCCGCCCGTCGGTGCGCTTCTGGTAGAAGCTGGTGCGCAGGGTGGCCTGGATCAGCGTCAGGTAGGCGCGCAGGATCCGGTCCTGGTCGAGGCTCGCCACGTCGTCCAGCGCGCCCCGGATCTCGGCGACCAGCGCCTCGCTGCGCCGCCGCCGCTCCTCCTGGTCCGTCGCGCCGGGCGCG
The DNA here is from genome assembly GCF_053602615.1 of Micromonospora sp. NPDC004336. Classification (NCBI taxonomy): domain Bacteria; kingdom Bacillati; phylum Actinomycetota; class Actinomycetes; order Micromonosporales; family Micromonosporaceae; genus Micromonospora; species Micromonospora sp. NPDC004336. The sequence goes on along the minus strand of NZ_JBSGDY010000141.1, from coordinate 14,097 downwards.
AACCGGGCCTCGAAGAGCTCCACCAGCAGCGCGGCGATCCTCGGGTACGCGATGAAGGTCGACTCCATGTACTCCTGGGAGAAGACCGTGCCGGCCTGGCGCAGGTACTTCGCGTACGCGCGCAGCACCACCACCTGCCGCCAGGTGAGCCCGCCACGCAGCACCAGCTCGTTGAAGCCGTCCACCTCGGCCTCGCCCCGCCACGCCGCCGCGAAGGCGTTCTCCACGTGCGGGCGCACCTCGGCCAGCTCCTGGTGCCCCTCCGGCAGCCGCAGCCCGAAGTCGTAGAGGTAGACCCTACCGTCGACCCGGTCCACCTCGTGCGGGTGCTCGTCGACCACCCGCACGCCGAGCGAGTGCAGCACCGGCAGCACGGCGGAGAGCATCATCGGCTCGCCGTAGCGGTAGACCTTGAAGCGGACGTCCATCGCCTCGTCGACGTCCGGCCCCCGACCGCCGGCCCGCGGCGCGAGCTGCTTGCGGAACAGGTGCATCTCCAGCTGGCCGGGCTCCTCCAGCAGCTCCAGCTTCGCCAGGTCCTTCATCGCCTCGTACGGCGTGTGGCCGTCCTTGTAGCCCTCCGGGAAGGCGTCGGCGTACCGGGCGAAGAGGTGCTTGGCCTGCTCGTCGCCGAGCTTGCGCTCCAGCACCAGCCGGTAGTCGTCGTCCCACAGCCGGGTGGCGTCGGCCAGCTCCTCGGCGAGCAGGTCGGCGTCGATGTCGCCCGGCGGCTTGGTCGGGTCGGTCCGGACGATGAAGTGCACCCGGGCCAGCATCGACTCGGTGACCCGGGTCGTGTAGTCGACCCCGACACCGTTCAGCTCGCGGAGCAGGATGTCCTGCATGCGCAGCCGGTTCTGCGTGGTGAACCGGTCCCGGGGCAGGTAGATCAGGCAGGAGATGAACCGCCCGTACGCGTCCCGCCGCAGGAACACCCGCAGCTGCCGGCGGCCCGCCATCCGCAGCACGCCGATCACCGCGTGGTAGAGGTCCTCGGTCTTGATCTGGAACAGCTCGTCGCGCGGGTAGGTCTCCAGGATCTGGAGCAGGTCCTTGCCGGAGTGGCTGCGCTGGCTCAGGCCGGAGCGGTCCAGCACCTCGGCCACCTTGCGGCGGACCACCGGCAGCTCCTGCACGCTGGTCCGGTACGCGGCCGTGGAGAACAGGCCCAGGAACCGGCGCTCGCCGACCACCTCGCCCGACTCGTTGAAGATCTTGAAGCCGATGTAGTCCAGGTAGGCCGACCGGTGCACGGTGGCCCGGGAGTTCGCCTTCGTGATGATGAGCAGGCGCTTCTCGGTGACCCTGTCGTGCGCCTCCGGCGTCATCGACGACAGCGGCCGGGCCTCCGGCGAGTCCTGCCGCAGGATGCCCAGCCCGGTGCCGAGCGCGGCCTCCAGCGCCTTGCCACCGTCGCTCGTGTCGACCAGGCGGTACTCCCGGTAGCCGAGGAACGTGAAGTGGTCGTGGGCGAGCCAGCGGAGCAGCTCCACCGAGTCGGTGATGTCCTTCTCCGGCACCGGCGGGCGATTGTCCGACGTCCGCGCGGCGGCCAGCTCGTCGGCGAGGGCGAGGGCCCGCTGGCGCATCTTCGGCCAGTCCTCGACCGCCTCCCGCACGTCGGTCAGCACCCGCTGCAGCTCGCGACGCAGCTTCTCCCGCTCGTCGGCGTCGCGGACCGGGTCGATCTCGATGTGCATCCAGCTCTCGACCAGGTCGCCCGCGATGGCGTCGTCGGGCTCGACGTCGGCGGCGACCTCCAGCAGCCGGCCCAGCGGCTCGCGCCGCACCACCACCAGCGGGTGCACCAGCAGGTGCACGTCCAGGTGGTGCGAGTTGAGCAGGGCGGTCACCGAGTCGACCAGGAAGGGCATGTCGTCGGTGACGATCTCGATGACCGTGTGGTGCTGCTCGGCGTCGGGCTCGTGGATGCGCAGCTTCAACTCGCCCGGCACCCGCTGCTGCGCGAGGTCCCGGTGCTCCCGGGCGGCGTCGAGCATCTCCTCCGCGGTGAAGCCGATCAGCTCCTCGTCGGGTGCGAACCGCCAGAAGCGGCCGACCAGGGTCGCCGCGTCGTGGTCGTCACCCGCGAGCGCCACGGCCTGGGCCACCAGGCGCTCCGCGTTGGGTACCGGCTCGTCGAGCTCGTTGTCCTCCACGTCGTCGGCCAACGCGTCAGCGGGCAGGCCCAGGTCGTAGATCGTGTCGATACTCGTACCGGTCATCCCGGTCACTCCTGTGTCGAGCCGGCCGTAGCCGTCCCCGTCGGTTGCCGAATCGAAGCTGTCGTCCCGGCTGGTGTCATCCTGCCGGAGGTCGGGTCCCGGTTTGATCGCCGGACGCCGGTCCATCGGTGCCACTCCCCTCGACCCACCGCGTTGTGGGTCACTCTGCCGCCCAGCCTAGGCCCTGCCGTTCCGCCCCTTCGTCGGCGGACCACGGTGCGGACGTCCGGTTCCGGACTTCGTCCTTTCACCCGTTGCGGGTACGAGGTTGGCCGGTCGAGGAGTACCCCGCCTCCGGTTGTTCATCACACCGTCACCGCTCCGTCTTTGCGCACGTCGGGGCCGGCGGGGACCGTGCGGCCGGCGCGCGCGTACTAGCGTGCAGGAGCAGTTCCGCAACCCGGAGGGACCCGCTCCATGCACCTCTCGTACCCCACCCGTCACCGCCGCAACCGGCTCCGCGCGTCGCTGGCGCTGCTCGCCGCGACCACCCTCGGGGCCGGCGCGCTCACCGCGTGCTCGGGCGACGACGGACCGGAGCGCAGCCTCGACGCGTTCCTGGCCGGCTGGCGCTCCGGCGACCTCCAGGCCGTCGGCTTCGTGGACCCGACGGGCGCGAAGGTGCCGGCCGCCGACGTCTCCCGCGAGATCAAGGAACTCTCCGGCGAGCTGGCGGCCACGCCGCCGGCGCTGACCCGGCAGGGCGACGCGAAGATCACCGCGAACGTCGCGACGGCGGCGGTCAGGATCGAGTGGACCCTGCCGGGCCAGACCCGCTGGGCGTACGACCGGCAGGTCCGGCTCAGCCGGGGCGGCGACGGCGGGTGGCGGATGATCTGGGAGCCGCAGGTGGTGCAGGAGCAGCTCACCCGGGGCGACCGGCTCGGGCTGCGCCGCGACGCCGCGCCCCGGGCCGCCGTGCTCGACGACGCCGGCAAGCCGATCGTGACGCCCCGCCCCGTGGTGCGGGTGGGGCTGCAGCCGAGCGAGGTCACCGACCTCGCCGGGCTGACCCGGAAGCTGGACGCCGCCTTCCGGGCCGTCCGGCCGGCGATCACCCCGCCGGTGGACCTCTCCGACCTGCCCAAGCGGCTCGCCGGCGCCGACCCCGGCGCGTTCGTCGAGGTGGTGACGCTGCGCGAGGAGGCGTACCGGCAGATCAAGTCGCGCATCTACGACCTGCCCGGCACGAAGTTCCGCGGCGACAAGCTCGACCTCGCGCCCACCCGCGAGTTCGCCCGGGCGGTGCTCGGTTCCGTCGACCAGGCCCAGGCCGACGACCTCGCCAAGCACCCGGACCGGTACGCGGCCGGCGACCTGGTCGGCCACGGCGGCCTCCAGGGCCGCTACGACGAGCGGCTGCGGGGCACCCCCGGACTGACAGTGATCACCGAGCGCCCCGGCCCGGACGGCACGCTCGTGCCCACCGGCACCGAGGTGTTCCGCCGCGAACCGCAGCCGGGGCAGCCGCTGAAGACGACCCTCGACGTGGCCACCCAGAACGCGGCCGACGCCGCCCTGCGCGCCGAGAAACGCCGTGCGGCGCTGGTCGCGGTACGGATCAGCGACGGCGCGGTGCTCGCCGCCGCCAACGGCCCCGGCGCCGCCGGCGAGAACCTGGCGTTCACCGCGCAGGTTCCCCCCGGCTCCACCTTCAAGATGGTCAGCGCCCTCGGCCTGCTCGACCGGGGCGCGGTGACGCCGGACGCCACCGTCCCCTGTCCGAAGACGTTCACGGTGGACGGCCGGTCGTTCAAGAACTCCGACAACTTCGAACTGGGGGCGGTGCCGTTCCGCACCGACTTCGCCAGGTCCTGCAACACGGCGTTCACCGCGCTGGCGCCGAAGCTCGGCCCCGACGGGCTGGCCGCCGCCGGCCGGTCCCTGGGGCTGGAGGGGCAGTGGGACCTCGGCCTGGACGCCTTCACCGGCAAGGTCTCGGCGAACGGCGGCGCCACCGAGCAGGCCGCCGCCGCGATCGGGCAGGGCACCACGGTGGTCAGCCCGCTGGCCATGGCGTCGGCCACCGCGGCGGTCGCCCGGGGCCGCTTCGAGCAGCCGAAACTGGTGCTGGACCCGGCCCCGGCCCAGCCCGCCGCGCCCGGCCCGCAGCTCAGGCCCGAGTCGGTCGAGGCGGTCCGGGCGATGATGCGCGAGGTGGTCACGGCCGGCAGCGGCAGCGCCCTCAAGGACGTGCCGGGGGCGCCCGTGCACGGCAAGACCGGCACCGCGGAATACGACAACAACCCCGCCCACACCCACGCGTGGTTCGTCGGCTGGCAGGGCGACGTCGCGTTCGCGGTCTTCGTCGAGCAGGGCGGCGCCAGCACCGCCACCGCCGTACCGGCCGTCGAACGGTTCCTGCGCGCCCTCCCCCGCTGACCCGACGCCCACCCCCGCACCCGCCCCCACCCCCGCACCCGCACCTGCCCCCGCCCCCGCCGACGTCAAGATCCGCACAATTTCCCGGAAATAGTGGCCTCCGATGCCGCCAGAGGCCACTATTTCCGGGAAGTAGCGCAGATCTTCAGGCCGGACGTGTGCATGGGAGTCCGCAGGGTGGGCGCCTCTGGGTAGTTCGGCCGCTTGCCACGGGTGCACGCAGGACACTTGGTCTTGGCGGCCGAACACGCCGGCAGGTCGATCGGCGCGGCCGGCCACGGCCGAGGCAGCCGGCGCGACCCTGCTACGAGCAGCTCGGACGGGTCAGGCGATACCCGCGCCGGACGACGAGGGGCCGTCGTCGGGCGCGGACGGCCTGTCCTGTGGGTCGAGGCCCACGAGCGGCGCTCGGCGCAGCCGGCCCGGACCGGCCGAGGCGGGCGGACCGACCGGCTCCGGCCCCGCCAACTCCGGCCCCACCGGCTCGGGCCGCGCCAACCCCAGCCCCACCGGCTCCGGCCCCGCCGGCTCAGACCCCGCCAGCTCCGGTCGCACCGGCTCGGGCCGCGCCAACTCAAGCCCCGCCCGCTCCGGCCCCGCCGGCTCTGTCCCGCCCGCTCCGCCGTTTCCGGCATCGGCCAGCGGAGCAACCTGATCGACCGGAGCGACAGGAGCCACCTGCCCGAGCAGAGCCGGCGAAGCGTCCCCGGCGTGCTCCCCAGCGTCCCCCGGATGCCGGTCCTCGCCGTCGCCGTCGGAGACGGCGGCGTCGGCGTCCGCGTCGGAGTCGAAGACGGCGGCTTGGGCGTCGGAGACGGCCTCGTCGGCGTCGGAGACGGCGGCGTCGGCAGAGACGGCGGCATCAGCATCCGCGGCGCCGGCGTCCGCGGCGCCGGCGTCCGCGGCGTCGGCGTCCGCGGCGTCGGCGTCCGCGGCGTCGGCATCCGCATCGAAGCCGAAGGCGGCGGCCTGGGCGTCGGAAACGGCCTCGTTGGCGGCGGCGGAGACGCCCTCGTCGGCGGCGGCCTTGACGGCGGCGTTGGAGCCGGCGACGGGGGCAGCGGAGCCGACGACGGGTGCGGCGGCGGAGACGAAGGAGGCCGAGACGGAGACGGAGGAGGCCGAGACGGAGACGGAGGAGGCCGAGGCCGGAACGTAGGCGGGCAGAGGGCCGGCAACGGAAGCCAAGCCAGGGCCGGGTGCCGGTGAGGACGTGCCCGGCGCATATGGACGACTTTCGCCCCGCCGGACGGAGGGCACCGACGAGGCCATCGACGGCGAGGGCGCCGGCGATACTCCTGCCGCAGACCGGACCGACGGAGCCGAAGCCGACGGACCAACCGAGGGAGCCGTAACCGACGGACCGACTGACGAAGGCGCCACCGAGGACCGGACCGACGAGGTCGTCGCCGAGGACCGGACCGACGAGGTCGCCGCCGAGGACCGGACCGACGAGGTCGCCGCCGAAGACCGGACCGACGGTACGGTCGCCCCGTCCGGCAGCAGCCGGGGCGGTACCGCGCCGGGCGCGGAGACCGGGCGCAGCCCGGCCACCACCGTGTTGACGATCTCGGCCGCGTACGCGCCGTCGGGGTCGTAGTCGGGGTCGAAGACGGTCAGCTCGACGCCGAGGCAGTGTGGCGTGTCGACCAGCCCGGCGAGCAGGATCTCCAGCTCGGCGAAGGCGATGCCGCCCGGGTCGGGGGCGTCGACCGCGGGCATCACGGCCGGGTCGAGCACGTCGACGTCGACGTGCACCCAGTAGCCGGCGCAGTCGGCGAGCTGCTCGTGTGCCCACTGGGCGGTGCGGGCGGCGCCCTCGGCGCGCAGTGCCGGTACGGGCCGGGTGGTGATCCCGGCGGCCTGCAGGTCGAGGCGGTACTCGTCCTGCGCCCGGATGCCGAGCACCACCACGTCGACGTCGCGGAAGTACGGCCGGCGCCCCTCGATGGCGGCCAGGTCCGCCTGCCCGCGCCCGGTAACCAGCGCGAGGTCCTCGCCGGCCGCCGCCCCGACGTACGAGGCGTTGCCGGGGTGCCGGAAGTCGGAGTGGCCGTCGACGAAGACCAGCCCGATCCGGCCGCCGACCGCCTCGCCGAGCCGGTGCATGGCCAGCGCCGAGCCGAGCAGGATCGAGCAGTCGCCGCCGAGGACCAGCGGGAACTCGCCGCGGTCGATGATCGCGCCGATCCGCTCGGCGAGCGCCACCGAGTAGTCGGCGATCTCCCGGGCGTGGCAGACCCCGTCGCCGGGCCGCCAGTCGCCGGGGTCGTAGCGGGGCGCGGTGAGGCAGCCGGCGTCCCGGGCCCGCAGCCGGGCGAGCAGCCCCTGGTCGCGCAGGGCGCCGGCAGCTTTGGCGCAGCCGGGCACCGAGGTGGGCGTGGGTGGGCGCAGGCCGAGGTTGCTGGGCGCGTCGAGGACGGCGATCCGGCGCATCATGGGCTCCCGTCCTCGAAGTGTCGGGCGGGCCGGCCGGAACGCCGGCCCGCGCTGGCGTGCTACAGGTGCGGAGACCGGGCGTGCTCAGGAACAGGGCGCGCCCGGGTCACGGGTGCTCAGAACAGGGCGCTGGCCAGCGCCCGGCGGGCCGAGGCGACCGCGGGGTCCTCCGGCCCGGCGACCGCGAAGAGCCCGACGAGGTGCTGGCGTACCTTCTCCCGGTCGTCGCCGGCGGTGCGGCGGACCAGGCCCACCAGGCGGGCGTACGCCGCCTCCGCCTGACCGCTGAGGACCTCGATGTCGGCGGCCAGGAGCTGGGCCTCGACGTCGTCGGGGTCGGCCTGCGCGGCGGCGATCGCCGCGCCCGGGTCGGCCCCCGCCACCCGGCGCGCCAGCCCGACCTGGGCCAGGCCCGCCTCCGCCGCGGCGTCCGCCGGGGACTCGGCGAGGATCTTCTTGTACGCCTGCTCGGCGGCGTCGAGGTCGCCGCTCATCAGGGCGTCGTCGGCCTCGTCGAGCCGGGGGTCCTCCGGCTCGGCGACGGTCACGCCACCGGCCTTGAGCACTGCCTGGATCCACTGTCGCAGCTGTGCCTCGGGCACCACGCCGGAGAAGGCGTCGATCGGCTGGCCGCCGACCACCGCGTAGACCATCGGGATGCCCTGCACCCGGAACATCTGGGCGATCCGCGGGTTGGCGTCCACGTCGATCTTGGCGAGCACCCAGGCGCCGCCGCCCTCCGCGGCCAACCGCTCCAGCACCGGCGAGAGCTGCTTGCACGGCTCGCACCACTCGGCCCAGAAGTCCACGATCACCGGTGTGGTCAGCGAGCGTTCGAGAACCTCGGACTGGAATGTCGCCTCGCTGACGTCGATGACGCTGACGCCGCCGCCGGCTGTGGCGCCGGGCAGGCCGCCCGAGGGACCGGGCTGGGCGGGGGCGGCGGGACGGGCGGGGGTCGGTGCGGGGGTGCGCAGCGCGCTGAGGTCGACCGCGCCGCGGGTGAAGATCGACGAGGTGATCCGTGGGTCGCTCATGGTTACCTAGTCTCGCACGCGACGCGCCGAACTCAGATCAACCGCGACGGCGACAGTTGCAACTGTCACGCCTGCTCCCACCCTCCCACCCCACCCCCGCCGTGCCCCCGCCCACCCTCCCCCCAGCCCCCGCGATCTTGCACTTCCTGCCCTGGCAAATGCCGCATATGGCGCGTACAGGGGGCCGAAAGTGCAAGATCGCGAGGGTGGGGGGTGGGGGCGGGACGCGGGGGCGGGGTGGGGTGGTTAGAAGCGGGCGGGTTCGCGGTAGGTGCCCCACTCGGCGCGCAGGGCGTCGCAGATCTCGCCAAGGGTGGCCTCGGCGCGCACCGCGTCCAGCATGGCGGGGATCATGTTGCCGTCGGTCCGGCCGACCGCGACCATCCGCTCGATCGCCGCCTTGACGGCCGCGTCGTCGCGGCCGGACTTCCGCTCGGCCAGCACCCGGCGCTGCTCCAGCTCCACCTCGTGCGAGATGCGCAGGATCTCCAGGTCCTTGGCGACCGTGCCGGTGTGGCAGTTGACCCCGACGATCTTCTTCTCGCCCTTCTCCAGCGCCTGCTGGTAGACGAAGGCGGACTCGGCGATGTGGCCGGTGAACCAGCCGTCCTCGATGCCGCGCAGGATGCCGGAGGTCATCGGGCCGATCTGGTGCGGGCCCTCCCCGCCGAGCTGGCGGATCCGGGCGAAGATCTCCTCCGCCTCGGCCTCGATCTTGTCGGTGAGCGCCTCCACGTACCACGACCCGCCGAGCGGGTCGGCCACGTTGGTCACCCCGGTCTCCTCCATCAGCACCTGCTGGGTACGCAGGGCGATCTCGGCGGACTCGTCGGTGGGCAGGGCCAGGGTCTCGTCCAGGGCGTTGGTGTGCAGCGAGTTGGTCCCGCCGAGCACCGCGGCGAGGGCCTCCACGGCGGTACGCACCACGTTGTTGACCGGCTGCTGGGCGGTCAGCGACACGCCGGCGGTCTGCGTGTGGAACCGCAGCCAGAGCGCCTTCTCGCTGGTGGCCCCGTAGACGTCGCGCAGCCAGCGGGCCCAGATGCGCCGGGCGGCGCGGAACTTGGCGATCTCCTCGAAGAAGTCGACGTGCGAGTCGAAGAAGAAGCTCAGGCCCGGGGCGAAGACGTTGACGTCGAGCCCGCGCGAGAGCCCCAGCTCGACGTAGCCGAAGCCGTCGGCCAGCGTGTACGCCAGCTCCTGCGCGGCGGTCGAGCCGGCCTCGCGGATGTGGTAGCCGGAGACCGAGAGCGGCTTGTAGCGCGGGATCTCCCGGGCGCAGTATTCCATCAGGTCGCCGATGAGGCGCAGGTGCGGCTCGGGGTCGAAGAGCCACTCCTTCTGCGCGATGTACTCCTTGAAGATGTCGGTCTGCAGCGTGCCGTCCAGCCGGGACAGGTCGGCGCCCTGCCGCTCGGCGGCCACCAGGTACATGCAGAAGACCGGCACGGCCGGGCCGGAGATGGTCATCGAGGTGGTCACGCCGGCCAGGTCGATGCCGTCGAAGAGCGTCTCCATGTCGGCGGCCGAGTCGATGGCGACGCCGCAGTGGCCCACCTCGCCCAGCGACTGCGGGTCGTCGGAGTCCCGGCCCATCAGCGTGGGCATGTCGAAGGCGACCGAGAGGCCGCCGCCGCCGGCGCCCAGGATCATCTTGTAGCGCTCGTTGGTCTGCTGGGCGTTGCCGAAGCCGGCGAACTGCCGGATGGTCCAGGTCCGCCCGCGGTAGCCGGTCGGGTGGAGGCCCCGGGTGTACGGGTACTCGCCCGGCCAGCCGATCCGCTCGAAGCCGGGGTAGGCGACGCCCTCCGGCGGCCCGTAGACCGGGTCGACGGGCATCCCGGAGAGCGTGGTGAAGTCGGCGTCCCGCTTGCGCGCGGCGTCGTAGCGGGCCTGCCAGCGTGCCCGTCCGGCTGCGATCTCGTCGGCGTTCATCCGCGGGGCTCCTCCTCGAGTCCTCGACTGCACGTCGAGTGTAGAGCGGAAGCCTGAACGATCGCTAAGGGAAGTCGTACCGGCCGGTAACCTGGGCGGCCCTCACGTCAGGCGGTCGGCGCGGCGGGATCGCCCATGGCCACGTCGTCGACCCGGATGTTGATCTCGTCGACCCGCAGCCCGTACGCCTCGACCGCCTCGGTCACCTTCACCCGGACCGCGTCGGTCACCTGCGGCACCGGCCGGCCCGCCTCGATCACGATGACCAGGTTGACCACGGCCGCGCCGTTCGTGACGTGCGCCGAGCAGCCCCGCCGGGCGTCGCCGACCTGGTCGAGGCCGACCTTGTCGAGCACCGCGTTGAAGAACCGGGCGACGTCGCCGCCCAGCTCGGCCACCCCGGGCACCGAGCGGGTGGCGGCCACCGCGATCTTCTCCACCACCTCGTCGGAGACGTGCGTGCTCCCGCCCGCCACCGCGTCCGGCGTCACCGACAGCTCCTGCGTCGCCTCGTCACCCATGGTCTCCCCCACTCGGCCGCGCACCGCCCCACGAGGTCGTGGAGCGGTGCGAGCGTACTAGTTCGACCGGCCGCGGGGTGGACTCCTCAGGAGCCGAGTTGGGCGAGCAGCTCGTCGGCGGCCGCGTACGGGTCCAGGGCACCCTCGGCCACCCTCGCGGCCAGCGCCGGCAGCTCCGTACCGTCGCGCAGCGAGCCGATCCGGGCGCGGAGCACGCCCAGCGCGATCGCCTCGATCTCGGCGGCGGCCCGCGCCTCCTGGCGGCGGCGCAGCTCGCCGTGCTCGACGAGCCAGCCGCGGTGCTTGTCGATGGCGGCGGCGATGTCGTCGATCCCCTCGCCCCGCGCCGCGATCGCGCGGACCACCTGCGGCCGCCAGTCGCCCGGGCCGCGCTCGCCCAGGGCGATCATGCCCTGGATGTCGCGGTAGGTGGCGTCGGCGCCGTCCCGGTCGGCCTTGTTGACCACGAAGACGTCGGCGATCTCCAGGATGCCCGCCTTGACCGCCTGGATCGCGTCGCCCATCCCCGGGGCGAGCAGCACCAGCGTGGTGTCGGCCAGCGAGGCGACCTCCACCTCCGCCTGCCCGACGCCGACGGTCTCCACCAGCACCACGTCGCAGCCGGCGCCCTCCAGCACCCGGACCGCCTGCGGCGTGGCCGCCGACAGCCCGCCGAGGTGGCCCCGGCTGGACATCGAGCGGATGTAGACGCCCGGGTCGGTCGCGTGGTCCTGCATCCGGACCCGGTCGCCGAGGATCGCCCCACCGGTGAACGGGCTGGACGGGTCGATCGCCAGCACGCCGACCCGGTGCCCCCGGGCGCGCAACGCCCGGACCAGCTCGTTCGTGGTGGTGGACTTGCCCACGCCGGGCGAGCCGGTCAGGCCGACCACCTGGGCCTGCCCGGCGTACGGCGCGAGCGCCGCCGCGATCCGCGGCAGCGTCTCGTCGCCCGACTCGACCAGGGTGATCAGCCGGGCCACCGCGCGGGGATCCCCCGCGCGGGCCCGCTCGACCAGCATCGGCACGTCCCGGCTGCGGCGCACCGGGGGTGCGCCCGCCGCCGGGCCGTTGTCGACGATCTCGCTCACTGTGTTGCCTCTGTTCGCGACTGCGGGGCTCGCAAGACCGGCTCGCTCCTCCCGCTCACTGTGTTGCCTCTGTTCGCGACCGCGGGGCTCGCAAGACCGGCTCGCTCCTCCCGCTCACTGTGTTGCCTCTGTTCGCGACCGCGGGGCTCGCAAGACCGGCCCGCTCCTCCCGCTCACCGCGTTGCCTCTGTACGCGGCCGTCGCGAGACCGGCTCGCGGCCACCGCGCCGCCTTCGTGTTCCGCGGCGACCGTAACCGGTCAGCGTGTCGCGCTCACTGGCCGCTCTCGTCGGCGCCCGGAACGTGGATGATCAGGGCGTCGCCCTGGCCGCCGCCGCCGCAGAGCGCCGCCGCGCCGGTGCCGCCGCCCCGGCGCTTGAGCTCCAGCGCCAGCGTGAGCACGAGCCGGGCGCCGGACATGCCGATCGGGTGGCCCAGCGCGATCGCCCCGCCGTTGACGTTGACCTTGTCGGGGCTGATCCCGAGGTCACAGGTGGACTGGATGCCGACCTGGGCGAACGCCTCGTTGATCTCGATGAGGTCGAGGTCCGAGACGCTCAGCCCGCCCTTGCGCAGGGCGTGCTGGATGGCGTTGGACGGCTGCGAGTGCAGGGAGTTGTCCGGCCCCGCCACGTTGCCGTGCGCGCCGATCTCGGCCAGCCAGGTCAGGCCCAGCTCCTTGGCCTTCGCCTTGCTCATCACGACCACGGCCGCGGCGCCGTCGGAGATCGGCGAGGAGCTGGCGGCGGTGATGGTGCCGTCCTTGGCGAAGGCCGGACGCAGCTTCGCCAGCCCCTCGACGGTGGTCTCCGGGCGGATGCCCTCGTCCTCGCTGATCACCAGCGGGTCGCCCTTGCGCTGCGGGATGACCACCGGGGTGATCTCGTCGGCGAAGTGGCCGTTCTTCTGCGCGGCGGCGGCCCGCTGGTGGCTGGCCGCGGCGAACGCGTCCTGCTCCTCGCGGGTGATGCCGTGCTTCGCGCCCAGCCGCTCGGTGGACTCGCCCATCGAGCAGCAGTCCCAGGCGTCGGTGAGCCCGTCCAGCGCCATGTGGTCCTTGACCACCACGTCGCCGTACTTGTAGCCGCCGCGCTGGCCCAGCAGCAGGTGCGGGGCGTTGGTCATCGACTCCATGCCGCCGGCCACCACGATGTCGAACTCGCCGGCCCGGATGAGCTGGTCGGCCAGGGCGATCGCGTCCAGGCCGGAGAGGCAGACCTTGTTGATGGTGAGGGCCGGCACGGACATCGGGATGCCCGCCTCGACCGCCGCCTGCCGGGCCGGGATCTGCCCGGCGCCGGCCTGGAGCACCTGCCCCATGATCACGTACTGGACCTGCTCGGGGGCGACGCCGGCGCGCTCCAGCGCCGCCTTGATCGCCACGCCGCCGAGCTTGGTCGCGGAGAGGTCCTTGAGGTTGCCCAGCAGGCGCCCCATCGGGGTCCGCGCGCCGCTGACGATCACCGAAGCCATTACCTGCCTCCGAGGGGGGTGCCGACCTGTACGCCTTAACGATTGTTCGGTCAGACTAGCGCCATGGCTGAGAACTCCCCCGTCGAGACCGCTGCCGACTATGTCACAGACATCGGCCTGCGCCGCATCGACCACGTCGGGGTCGCGGTGCCCGACCTGGACGCCGCGATCGACTTCTACCAGCGCACCTTCGGCATGCGCTGCGTGCACACCGAGACCAACGCCGAGCAGGGCGTCCGCGAGGCGATGCTGGCCGTCGGCCCGACCGCCGAGGGGGGCTGCGTGCAGCTGCTCGCCCCGCTGACGCCCGAGTCGACCATCGCGAAGTTCCTGGACCGCAAGGGCCCGGGCGTGCAGCAGGTGGCGTACGAGGTGGCGGACATCGACGCCGCCTGCGCGAAGCTGCGCGAGCGGGGCGTGCAGCTGCTCTACGACACCCCGAAGCGCGGCACGTCGAACTCCCGGGTCAACTTCGTCCACCCGAAGCACGCCGGCGGCGTGCTGGTCGAGCTGGTCGAGCCCGCCGCGCACTGACGCCGCGACCGGCCCCCGCCCGCGGGTGGGGGGCCCGCGCGACCCGCGCGCCGAGCGCGGCACTGCGCGATACGTCGCCTGCCCGGACACCTCCACGCATCGGCCAATGCAGTTTTTCACAGAGGACTTCCGGCCCTAGCTACCGTTCAGTAACGTCCCGCCCCAACAGGAGCGCGGCCGGTCTCGGATGTGTCGGATGCCGACATGGCGGTCGGCCGCACTCGCGCCGACGATGGCAGCACCCAGGCCCGCGTGCGCGGGTGCGGACGAACGGGAGGTCGACGTGCAGGACATCCTCGAAGCGATCATGGCGGCGGAGGGATCCGACCAACCGGAGCGGGAGCTCGCCGGCATTGCCGGCCTGCCGGTGCCGGAGTCGTACCGCGGCGTCGTGGTGCGCGCCGAAGAGACCCGGATGTTCGACGGGATGGCCACCCGGGACAAGGACCCGCGCAAGGCG
>NZ_JBSGDY010000140.1:0-16927 GCF_053602615.1 Micromonospora sp. NPDC004336 | reverse complement strand
TCTCCGGTTGGCGAACCGGAGACCTGACCGTCGCCGCTGCGCGGCCCCCGCCGGCGCGCTGCCGGCGGGGAGCCGCGCCCGCCTCAGGGCAGGTCGGGGGCGCCCAGGAAGGACCAGGCGACTCCGTCGGCGGACCACCACATGCCCGCCAGGTGCGGCCCCCCGCTCTGCGTGTACCCGCCCGGCACCGGCACGACGGCCGCGCCCGGTGCGGGCTCCATCGGGGAGAACCGCTGCCCGCCGTCGCCGCTGCCGAACATCAGCGGCCGGTCGCCGGCCACGAGGCCGGCCTGGACGAGCAGCGTCCCGTCGGCACGCACGGAGGCGCGCAGCGGCCGGGCGCCGACGTCCGCCGTGCCGGCGGCGCGCCGCCAGGTCAGGCCCCCGTCGCCGCTGCGGTGGACGACCAGGGCGCCGTCGATGCTGCCGACGGCGTAGACGGTCCGACCGTCCCGGGTGGCCACGTCGAGCGAGATGTCCTCGCCGGCGGTGAGCGGGCCGGCGAAGACGTGCCGCGTCCAGGTCCGGCCTCCGTCGCGGCTCACCGCGATCGCGCTGCCCCGGCCCACGAGCCGGCCGTCGCCATTCGTGTCCTCGTTCTCGTACCCGCTGACCCAGATGCCCGCCCCCGGGGGCACGTCGTCGACGAGCGTGGCCAGCTTCAGCCCCGAGGTGTGCGGCACCCGCACGACGTCGCCCGTGACCGGGTTCGCCGCCACGATCGCGTCGATGTGCGGGCGCGACAACTCGTCGAGCACGCGCCAGCCGTCCGGCACCCGGGCAGCCGTGCCGACGGTGACCTCGCGCCACCGTTCGCCGCCGTCGACGCTCGTGAGCCAGCCCTGCCGCATCCCGGATCCGTCCTGGTACGACGCGACCAGGGTCCGCGGCCCCGCCGCGGCGAGGACGACACGGGCGTTACGGGGCAGCGGGAGTTCCCGGCTCTGCCAGGTCGCGCCCCGGTCGGCCGTGCCGGCGACCATCAGCGCGCAGTCGGTGGGCGCCGACCCGGCGCCGCCGGTCCCGGCGGGCCCGTCTCCCCGGCAGTCGCTCCACCGCAGGTAGAAGTGGTCGAGGTCGCCCGCCACGACGGTGCCCCGCCGGACGGTCCGCCCGGTGGCGGGACCGGGACTCGGCGTGCCGGAGGGCGCGGCCGTGGGGATGAAGGCCGGCGTCGAGGTCCCGGCGAAGCCGGGAACAGCCGCCTGGTGGCTCGCGCCGCGCAGGCCGCCGGAGGCCACCGCCGCCCCGGCGACGGCGACCAGCGAGAGCGTCGCCAGCGAGGCCGCGGCCAGGTGGGTCCGCCGCCGGCGCGCCGCCCGGCGGCGCACCTCGGTGAAGTCCGGCTTGAAGGCCGCCTGCGCGGCGCGGTCGAGTCCGGCGAGATCCAGGTCAGGCATGGACGGAACCTCTCTCGATGATGATTCCTGGTCGTACGTCGGCGCTGTCGGCGCCGTCTGCGCTGTCGGCGAGGTCGGAGGCGAGGGCACGCCGGGCCCGGACGAGGCGGGTCTTGACCGCCTCGACCGAACAGCCCAGGGCTTCGGCCACGTCGGCCACCGACATGTCCGCGATGTGGTAGAGCACGACGGCTTCGCGGGCGGGACGCGAAAGCCGCTGAAGCGCGGCGACGACGGCGACGTGGTCGGGCGACAGCCCCGCGGAGCTTCGCCGTGCGTCGTCGAGGCGACCGGCGCGCGCCAGCCGGGCGAAGAGCGCCCGACGGCGGTGCCGGCTCCGGGCGATGTTGAGCGCCACCGTACGCAGCCACGCCTCCGGGTGCTCCACCTCGCCGAACCGGCCCGGCCGGGCCAGCGCCCGCACGAAGGCGTCCTGCACGACGTCCTGAGCCTCCGCGTAGTCGCCGGTGATCGCGAACAGTTGCGAGACCAGGCGCGGCGCCGCGACGGCGTACAGCTCCCGGATCTGCTCGTGGATGTTGGTCACATCGTCCCCTCCTCGTCGGTCTGTGCACTCTTCAGACCAACCGGCAGCCGACCCGGTGACACCCTCCGGCCGTCGAATCGCCGCCTTTCTCTCGGACGGCGGTGGGCGGCGCCTCGCGGCCGGCGGCGGCAGGCGGGACGGGTGCCGTCAGGGCAGCCGAGGCGCGTCAGCGCACGACGGTACGCGCGACGCGGAACCCCACGTCGTCGATCCGCAGGCTCGGATGGCTGCGTCGACGCACGGAGGCCCGGCAGCTCCAGTGCTCGTCGAACCAGCCGCCGCCGCGCAGCACCCGGTAGCTGCCGTAGACCTCGGCGTCGTAGATGTCCCAGCACCAGTCCCAGGCGTTGCCGAGCATGTCGTAGAGGCCCCACGCGTTGGGTCGCCTGCCGCCCACGTCGTGGATCCGTTCCTGGGAGTTGCCCCGGTACCAGGCGACGTCGTCGAGCGGCCCGTAGCGCGGCCCGGTCGTACCGGCGCGGCACGCGTACTCCCACTCGGCCTCGGTCGGCAGCCGGTAGCCGTCGGCGGTCGCGTCCCACTCGACGCCGTCGCCGTCGCCGTCGCCATCGCCATCGCCGTCGCCGTCGCCATCGCCGTCGTCGCCGTCCCCGTCGCCGTCGTGCAGCCGGTAGGCGGGGGCGAGGCCGTCGCGTCGGGACAGGGCGTTGCAGAACCGGACCGCGTCCCACCAGGACACGCCCACCACCGGACGGCGGTCCCCCTCGGCGGCGCTCGGCCGCCAACCGGTGAGGTGCGCGTACCGCGCCCGGGTGACCGGGAAGGCCGCGAGCTGGTAGGGCGCGAGCTCGACCGACCAGGTGCGCGACGTCCGCCGGTCCGACAGGCTCACCCGGCCTGCCGGCACCGTGATCATCGTGGCGGCCGGGTTCCCGTTCATGGTCCACGGATCGTATCGGCCGTCCGGCCGGCGACGTGACCACCGGTGCCTGCCGTCGCGACCGGGGCGGACGCCGGTGACGCACGCGGAGCCCGCTCGGCGGGGCCGCCGGCCTCCCGTGGTGACCGCGACCGCCTCCCGGCGGAGCGGGCCTGTCCCCGCCCACATTCCGGGCGCCCGTCGACACCACGACGAGCATCGTGAATCATCTATCTTCATGACCACCGGGTCGACCGACGCCCGACCGCCCGCCGACGTGACCGACCACGACCCGGCTCCCGCCACCGCGCCCCCCGACGGGTGGCGCCGATGGCGGTGGCTGCGGCACGAGTGGACGGTGGCGGCGCTCGGCGGGCTGCTGCTGGCGGTGGCGCTGACCTGGCCGACGCTGCGGCACCCGGCGAGCACCGTGCCCGGCGACATCGGCGACCCGACGTTGCAGGCGTGGCAGATGGCATGGGCCGGGCACGCCGTGTCGACCGATCCGCTCCGTCTCTGGCACTCGAACACGTTCTTCCCCGAGACCTACACGTACGCCTACAGCGACACCCTGCTCGGGTACGCCCCGGCGGGCATGCTCGGCGTGGGCTTCGAGGCCGCCCTGGTCCGCTACAACGTCATGTACGTCCTGGTGCACGCGTTGGCGTTCGTTGGGGCGTACGCGCTGGTGCGGCAGCTCGGGGCGGGCCGGTGGGGCGCGGCGGTCGCCGGGGTGGCGTGGGCGTACGCGCCCTGGCGGCTGGCGCACGCCGGCCACCTGAACATCCTGTCCAGCGGTGGGATCGCGCTGTGCCTGGCGATGCTGGCCCGTGGTCACGGATGGTCGCTGCGACACGGTTACCGGCCGGAGCGACGCCGGCCCGGATGGGCGCTGGCCGGCTGGCTCGTCGCCGCCTGGCAGATCAGCCTCGGCTTCGGCATCGGGCTGCCGCTGGTCTACTTCCTGCTGGCCGCGGTGCTCGTCGCCGCCGGCGGCTACGGCTGGTCCTGGTGGCGACGCGGGCGACGGCCCCCGTTCGGCCGGCGGCTGCTGCTCGCGGACCTGGCCGGCGGCGCGGTCTTCGGCGCGGTGACGCTGCTGCTGGGCCTGGTCTACCTGCGCGTCGTCGACCTCAATCCGCAGGCCGAACGGACGCTGGCCTGGACGGAGATGTTCTCGCCGCCGCTGACCGGGTTCGCCACCGCGCCGGCCGACTCCTGGCTGTGGGGCGAGCGGCACGCGGCGGCGCGGGAACAGCTGTCCTGGCCGCCGGAGATGGCGCTGCTGCCCGGCATGGTGCTGCTCGCGCTGGCCGCGGCGGGGCTGGTCGCCTCGGCGTACCCGCTCCGGCACCGGATCGTCCTGGGGCTCGGCGTGCTCGGCACGGTGCTGCTGGGCCTGGGCGCCACCCTCGGCGGCGACGGCGATCCGGGCTACCTGACCCTGTCGAAGCACCTGCCGGGGTGGGACGCGCTGCGCACGCCGGGCCGGATGATGCACTGGACCAGTCTGCTGCTCGCGACGCTGGCGGCCGGCGCGGTGACGGCGCTCGCCGACGAGACCCGGCGGTGGTCGGCGCGGGGCTGGTCCCGGCTGCTGGCGCCGCTGGTCCTGCTGGTGCCGTTGGCGCTGGTGACCCTGGAGGGGGTCAACCGCACGCCGCACCCGGTGGTGCCGCCGCCACCGGCCGCGATGCGTACGGCCGGGGAGCCGATGCTGGTGCTGCCCGCCGGCGGCGCGATCGACCTGGTCTTCATGCTGTGGACGGCCGACGGGTTCCCCCGGGTGACCAACGGCCTGGCCGGGTTCGAGCCCGCCACCCAGGCCCAGACCCGGGCCGCGACGGCGGCCTTCCCCGATCCGGGCAGCGTGGCGTACCTGCGCGGCATCGGGGTGCGGACCGTGGTGGCCCTGCCGGGCTGGGCCACCGGGACGCCGTGGGAGGGCATCGCGTCCCGGCCCGTCGACGGGCTGGGCATCACCCGGGAGGACATCGACGGTGTGCTGGTCTACCACCTCTGAGCCGGCCGGCGCGGGCCGCCGCCGCGCCGGTCGCGGACACGCGGGCCGGGCGGGGTGAGGGACGTGCGCCTCTCAGTCGTCGTGCCCTGCTTCAACGAGGAGGCGTCGGTCGAGCGGTTGCACACGGCGGTGACCGCCGCGGTCGCGGAGCTCTCCGACGTCGAGATCGAGGTGGTGTACGTCGACGACGGCAGCTCCGACGGCACGCTGGCGGCGCTGCGCCGACTCGCCGCCACCGACGCGTCCGTGCGGTACACGTCGCTGAGCCGGAACTTCGGCAAGGAGGCGGCGATGCTGGCCGGCCTGGAGCGGGCCAGCGGGGACGCGGTCGTCATCATGGACGCCGACCTGCAGCACCCGCCGCGACTGCTGCCCGACATGGTGGCCCTCTACCGGCAGGGCTTCGACCAGGTGATCGCCCGCCGGGACCGGCGCGGGGACCGGTTCGTGCGGATGCTCGCCTCCCGGTCCTTCTACCGGCTGGTCAACTGGTGGATCGACGTACGGCTGCTCGACGGGGCCGGCGACTTCCGGCTGCTGTCCCGGCTCGCGGTGGACGCGGTCCTGGCGATGCCGGAATACAACCGGTTCTCCAAGGGACTGTTCTCCTGGATCGGGTTCCGCACCGTGGTCGTCGCGCACCGCAACGAGAGCCGGCAGGCGGGCCGCAGCAGGTGGACCTTCGGCAAGCTCTTCAACTACGCGTTCGACGGGCTGCTGTCGTTCAACAACCGACCGCTGCGCCTGGCGATCTACGGCGGGCTGTTCCTGACCCTGATCGCCGTGGTCTACATGGCCTGGGTGGTCGCGGACGCCGTCAGCAAGGGGATCGACGTCCCCGGCTACACCACCATCATCGTCAGCGTGATCGGCCTCGGCGGCATCCAGATGACGATCCTGGGCGTCGTCGGCGAGTACATCGGCCGGATCTACTACGAGACCAAGCGCCGCCCGCACTATCTGGTCCAGGAGACCGAGGACCTCGTGGCGCGGACCGGGGAGGCGCCCCGCGTACCGGCCCAGCCGGCGGCGCGGGCCGCCGAGCGAGTCCGGCAGGGCGCGCCGGCGCGCGAGGACCCGGTGCGGCACCACGCCCTGCGCCGCGCCGCCGGCGGGCCCGTGGCCGGTGTGCCGCCGGACGGATCCGCGGCCGGCGGACCCGTCGGCGGTCGGCCGTGACCGGCGACGCGCGGGAGCGGTAGGCGGATCGTCCGGCCCCACGGCCCGGGGCCCGCCGTCGGGGCCCCGGTCCGGGGCTCGCCTTCGGGGCCCCGGTCCGGGCTCGCCGTCGGGGGCCCCGGTCCGGGCTCGCCGTCGGGGGCTCCGGGCCGGGCGCGACCGGGCGGTCAGGCCGGTGTCAGGATCAGCCAGCCGAAGCCGACGACGCCGCGGTAGCCGCCGAGGTACTCCTCGCGTCGGCGGTCGGCGAACGCGCGCGCGTCCGGCGTGCCGAGCCGCTCGATGCCCGCGCGCCAGTCGGACTCGAAGTCGTCCCACTCCGCCCGGGTCGACGCGGCGACGTGCAGGGGCCGGAACCCGGCGTCCACGGCGAGCCGGGCCAGGGCCGCGAGGTCGGGGAGGTCGCCGAAGATCTCCCGGACCCGCTCGCTCGGGGTCGTCTCGTAGCAGCCGTCGGCGAACAGCAGCCGGCCGCCGGGCACGGTGAGCCGGTGCAACGCGGCGAGGGCCTGCGCCGCGCCGCCCCAGACGTGGCCGGCCCCGACGTTGACGACGAGTTCGGCGGGTCGGTCCCAGGTGGCGGCGTCCGCGTCGTGGAACGTGACGCGACCGGCGATCCCCCGCTGCGCCGCGCGCAGCCGGGCCCGCGCGCCGGCGTCGGCGTCGCGTTCCACCCCGTCGCCGGCGATGCCGTACGTCGCACACAGCCGCAGGAGCAGCTCGCCGTTGCCGCAGCCCAGGTCCAGGGCCCGCCAGCCCGCACCGGTGGGGGCCAGCCGCCGGACCAGGTCCGCCGCCCGGTCCTCGCCCAAGGGCGCGTTATACGTCAGGTCGGCTGCCGCGGCGGCCAGGTACGGCCGGGATTCGTCGTTCGTCACCGGGCCACGGTACCGGCGGTGTCCCCGTCGGACCGTGGCCGTTCTCCGGCCGGCCGGGCGGCCGGGACGCGCGACGCGAGCGGCGCAGCCCCCGGGCACCGCCGTGAACCGGCGGTGGCCCGGGGGCTGCCCCGGCGCGTCGGTCAGTTCACCGGCGCGGTGCGGGCGGCGCGGTCACTTCCTCGTCAGCCCGTACGCGTCGTGGACGACCTGCTCGACGCGGTTGCCGTCGGTGTCCCACGCCTGAAGTTTCAGGCTGACGGTTCCCTTGGTGGTGTCGGCCACCTTCGGGTTGTGGTAGGTCGCCTGGAAGGTGTGGCCGGGGCCGGCCTTCACCGCTGCCGGCTTCCAGGTCCGGCCGCCGTCCGGCGAGACCCACAGCTTCACGCCGGCGAGTTTCGTCGTGACGCCGGCGCCGGACTGCGCGCCGACCGTGATCCGGTGCGGGCCGGCGGGGGCCGTGTTGTTCTCCGACAGGCCGAGCCGGTAGCTCGGCATGATCATCGGCTCCCACACGCACGGGTCGGTCTTGCCGTAGAGCACGTGCTCCAGGCAGGTGTGCGGCTGCTGCACGGTCGACGTGGCCGGGCGTTGCGAGCGGAACGTCCAGGTGGTGTCGATCTGCTTGCCGTACCGCTGGCCCGGCCGGTTGGGCTGGTAGGTGCTGGTCGCCCGGTACGTGGTCGGCTCGGCGGGCAGCGTGTAGTACGGCAACTGGTACGCGTCGTGCGCCGGGGTGACCTCGGTGGCGTTGCCCTTCGCGTCCAGCCGGTACAGCCGGGCCCGCTCGTTCTGTTCGCCCTCCCATCCGAGGTGGGCCGGATCGCCCGCGTCGACGTACTGGCCGGCTCCGACGGCGTGCAGCGAGCGGAACCGCAGCACGTCGCCGGCGCGGCAGCTGTCGCACGGCATGGCGTAGCTGCGGAAGATCTCCGGGCGGATTCCCGGCCCGCGCTGGGTGTTGCCCGGTACCCGCAGGTCGTTCCAGGACTCCTCGCCGCGCTCCGGGGCGGTGAAGGTCCGGCTCGACGTCAGGGTCTGCAGGTTGGCCGTGGCGTCCCTGAAGTGCAGGGTGCGGTCCCAGACCACGTCCGGGCCGGTGATCGTGTGGTACTCGGTCCGGGTCGTGCGGCCGACGAACGGATTGCCGGCCTTGATGGAGATGAACTGCCAGGGGTTGTAGGTGTGGTTGGTCTCCTCCATGTCCGGCAGCGGTCGACGGTTTCCGTTCACGGGGGGCTCGTCGACGTGGTAGGTCGACCGCACCGCGGCGAGGCCCGCGTCCCGCGGGAGCTGCGGCATCGACGTGGGGATGCCGTCGTTGAAGTAGTGGACGATCTTGTATTCGTACGGCGCCCTCAGCTGGGCGCGGATCGTGACGGGTGGGCTGGCCTTCCGGGCCACCGCCGCCGCCAGCTTCCCGGCGGTGGTGGTGTCGACGACCAGCACGGGCAGGTCGATCTCGCCGTACTTCAGCGGATCGGTGGGCAGCGTCATGTCGGTGACCAGCCCCGCGGCCCGACCGGCGATGGCGGCGTCGGTGGCGGCGAACATCTCCTGCTGGGACCTGGCCGGCACGAACACCAGCGCGTCACGGACGTCGCCCCCGGAGTCCAGCACGTCCGCCCCGACCAACCGCGTCCGCCGGTCGGTCTCGAAGGCCGCCGGCTGCATGTTGCCGAAGTTGTCGGCGTAGCGGGCGGGCATGGGCCGCCCCGGGCCGCCCAGCTCGAGGATCGCCTGGGGCGCGACCTGGGTCACGTCGGGCGAGAACCAGAACTTGCCGGTGGTCATCGACCTGGTCGGCGACACCCGGTAGTAGCCGGCGTTCAGGTAGCCTCCGCCGGTCTGTGCGCCGGCGTACCGCTGGCCGGACGCGGCGACGTAGCCCCAGCCGACGTTCGCGGTGGTCGGGACGCTGAGCTGCTCGGTCTGGAACGCGACGGGAACCGTCTTGGCCAGGTCGAACGTCACCGTGGCGTCGCCGGGGACCGCGACCTGGGGCTCGAACAACAGGTTCGTGTGGACGTAGGAGTTCGGCGGGTCGCCGGCCGCCCGGTCGTTCGCGATCGTCTCGACCCCGTAGACGCCACCCTCGGCCACCTGCATCTTCAGCTCCCAGGTGTCCTGCTCCCCCTCGACGCGCCGCCAGCCGTTCCAGGCGCTCGTGTAGCTGCGCGGCGCCCCCGCCAGCTTCGGGTCGGTGTCGTTGAGCATGACCGCGCCGACCGGGTATGCGGCGGAGGGCGCGACGGACTCCCCGGGACGGCCGACGAGGCGTACGGTCAGAGTCGCCATCTTGGCCCCCAGCCGTGCGCTGAGCGGCACCACCGCCTGGTGGCCGGCGGCGCTGCTGGCGCGCAGCCGGCCGGTGAAGACGCCGACGGCGCCGGCGGTCGGTTCCATGGTGAGCTTGACGCTCGCCGACCCGCTCGCGGGCACGGTGATCCTGTTTCGGTCGAGGGTGGCGAACCCGGCGGGCGCGGGGTCGCCGTTCTCCGCGGTCATCGACAGGTCCAGGTCGAGTTCGACCGGGCTGCTGCCGGCGTTGCGGTAGGTGACGGTGCGGGTCAGGGTCTGGCCGGTGTACGGGTGGTCGAAGCGCCCGGACACCTTCGGCGTGTCGACGGTGATCGGCTGGGTGACCGCGCGCCCCACGTCGAGCCTTCCGGCGCCGTGCTCGTAGACGGTGCCCTCGATGCCGGCCGCGCTGCCGGTCAGCGCCGTCTTGAGCTGGTCGTGGGTCCAGTCCGGGTGCTGCTGGGCCAGGATCGCCGCCGCGCCCGCCACGTGCGGGGTCGCCATCGAGGTCCCGGACGCGGCGGTGTACCGGTCGTTGAGCGGCGTGCCCATCGTGGTGCCCGCCGCCCGGGCCGCCACGGTCTTCACTCCCGGGGCGGTGATCTCCGGCTTGATGGCGAAGTCGCCGATGCGGGGGCCCCGGCTGGAGAAGCCGGCTAGCTGGTCGTTCGCGTCGACCGCGCCCACGGTCAGTGCCGCGTCCGCGGTGCCCGGGGTGGCGACCGTGCCGGCGCCGGGGCCGTCGTTTCCGGCGGCGATCACGAACAACGTGCCGTGCTCCGCCGTGAGGTCGTTGACCGCCAGGCTGAGCGGGTCCTGTCCGTCGGTCGCGCTGCCGCCCAGGCTCATGCTCACGATCGCCGCGTCCTGCGGGCCGGCCGCCCACTCCATGGCCGCGATGATCTCCGAGTCCGTTCCGCCGCCCGCGTCGTCGAGCGCCTTGGCGACGGCGAGGTCGACGCCTTCGGCGACACCCCGGTACCGGCCGCCGGACGCGGCGCCCGACCCGGTGACGATCGAGGCGACGTGGGTGCCGTGCCCGTGTCCGTCCCTGGCGTCGTCCGGGGTGCCGCCCCCGGGGCGGCCGGCCGGGATGAAGTTACGCTCACTGACCACCCGGCCGGCGAGGTCGGGGTGGGTGTCGTCGATGCCGGTGTCGATGATCGCGACCTTGACGCCCTTGCCGGTGTATCCCGCCTGCCAGGCGGTCGGCGCCCCGATCTGCGGGTTGCTGACGTCGTCCAGCGCCTTGACCCGGCCGTCCAGCCAGACCTTCTCCAGGCCGGACTTCGGGTCGATCACGTCCTGCCAGAAGTCCCTGGCCTTCTTCTTCGCCACCGCCACCGCGGCGCCGTTGATGCTGTCCAGGCCTCGCGGCTTGGTGGCGCCGGCCAGGGTCTTCGCCTTCGTCGTGAGCCGGGCCGCCGAGACGTCCTGCTCGTAGCGCACGATCACCGGGACCTCGGCGGTCCTGGCGTCGGCGTACGCGTTCTCGGCCAGGTAGGTCAGGTCGAACAGCCGCTCGTCGAGCAGCCCCGAGGCGATCGCCGCCTGCCCGTCGCTGGGCAGCGCGTAGTAGTGACCGTCCTCTGCCGTACGCAGGCGGTAGCTCACGCCCTCCCGGCCCGGGGCGGGATCGATGGTCGCGGCCACCCGGCCGTCACCGAACCTCGTGTACCGGACCGTGTCCCCGGTGATCAGGGTGATCGACGTCGACTCGGGTCCGGCGAAGGCGACGGGCACGCCGCCCGGCGTCGCGGCGCGGGCGGCGTCGGCGCCGGGCCCGGGTGCCGGCGCCGCGACGCCGGCACCCGGCGTCGCGGTCAGGGCCCCTGCGGTCACGACCGCAAGGACCGGACCGAACCATCGGCCATGGAACGTTCGTCTCATCCTCGGTGCTCCCTCGGCTCGCGACCGAACAGGTCGTCCCAGTCGAAGGAGAGTCAAACGTGAGTGATCATCATCGTCTAGACTTCGAGCTGGCCGAATGTGGAAGGTTCCACAACTGGCCAGCGAGCCGGTCACTCAGGGGAGGACGGGTGCTCGAGGCGCTGGGCGTCAGCCCGTTCGAGGAGCGGGTGTATCGGGCGGTGCTGCGGCGCGCCGAGGTGTCCTCCGCCGAGCTCGCCACGGTGCTCGACGCGACGACGCGCGCACTCGGCCGGGCGCTGTCCCGGCTGGAGTCCCTGGGTCTGGTCCACGCGACGGCCCGGCGCCGCTACCGGCCGGCGTCCCCCGAGGCCACCATCGAGAGGCTCATCTTCCAGCACCAGGCGGGCCTGGCGCAGGCGCGCGCCGCCGTCGCCGACCTGGTCGACGACTTCCGGCTCGGCAATCTGCAGGCGCACCCGTCGGGGCTGATCGAGACCGTCGTCGGCGCGGCGGCGATCTCCACGCGCCTGGCCGAGCTGGAGCGGCTGACGACGACCTCGATCGCGACCTTCGACCGTCCCCCGTACACCCGGCAGTTCGGGGAGTTCGACGAGGTCGGCGCCGAGCGTCCGCTGCTCGCGCGCGGCGTCGAGATCCGGGCCGTCTACGACGCCGCGGCCCTGGAGCTGCCGGGTCGGCTGGCCGTCATCACCGAGCTGGTCCGGCTCGGCGAGCAGGCCCGCGCCCTGCCGACGGTGCCGGTCAAGCTCAGGATCTACGACGACCAGGTCGCCGTCATCATGCTCGTCGCCGGCACTGTGGAGACCGAGGCCGCCGCCATCATCCACCGGTCGTCGCTGCTGGACGCGCTGATCGCGCTCTTCGAGGCGCACTGGGCCCTCGCCAGCCCCGTCGTGCCCGACTCCCGGGGCGTCGGCGAGCTGACCGAGCAGGAGGCGGCGGTGGCCCGGCTGCTGGGCGCCGGCCTGACCGACCAGGCGATCGCCCGGCAGCTGGGGATCAGCTCACGCACCGCGCGCCGCCGGATCGCCATGATGATGGAGCGGCTGGGGGCGACGACCCGGTTCGAGGCCGGCGTGGCGGCCGTCCGCCGCGGCTGGCTCTGAGCTCAGCCGGCCCCGTTCCCCCGCCGGGCGGGCTCGACGGCGGGCTCGTCGTCCCAGGCCAGCGAGCTCATCCTCCAGCCCGACGGGGTCTTGACGAACTGGGTCGTCTTCACACCCCGGCCCTCGAACCACTCGCCGTCGAGGAAGCCGGACTTGCGGTACTCGCTGAGCCGGTGGGCGACCGTGCCGTGGATCTCGGTGGTCTCCGACACCTCCCACTCCCGGAACTCGGTGAGCGTCCCGTCGGTGAGGATCTTCTGGCGAGGCTCGACGAACCGGCGCAGGTCGTGGACGACGGGGGTCCCGCCGACGTTCTTGATGATCGTCCCCTGGGGAATGAACACCTCGTAGATCGCCTCGACGTCGGGCCCGCTGCCGCCCTGGTTGGTGAACGCGCCCAGGAAGGTGGCCATCAGCGCGTCGAGTTCGGCCTTCACGTCACCGGTGCTCCCCGTCACGGCGCCGCCCGGCCGCGCCGACCAGCTCGATCCGGCGGTGGCTCGGCCAGCCGACCGGCGGGCCCGCCACTCGTCGGCCAGCACCGACCAGATCTCGATGTCGACCCGGCCGCCCCCGCCCTCCGGGTAGACCTGACGCAGCGTCCCGTCCCGGCTCATGCCCAGTCGCCGCGCGACCGCGATGCTGCGCTCGTTGCGCGACTTGGTGCGCCACTCGACGCGGGCGATGCCGCGCTCCTCGACGGCCCAGTCGATGATCCGCTCCGCCGCGCGGGTGATCAGCCCGCGGCCCTGCGCGCCGGGCTCCAGCCAGCAGCCCGCCTCGCAGACGCCCAGCGTGGTGTCGAAGGAGACGAACATGACGCCGCCGACCAGAACGTCGTCGAGCCAGATGCCCCAGATCCCGCCGCCGTCCTGGGCCTGCTTGTCCGCGAAGCGCCGCAGGACCGCGCGAGCCTCGCCGACGTCGCGGGCGACGAACGAGGGCGACACCCACGGCGCGATGTGCTCGCGCGCCCGGTCCAGGTGGGCGAGGAACTCCTCGGCCCGCCACGTCTCCAGCGGGCGCAGCACGGCCGAGTCGGCGAGGGGCAACGCGAACATCAGGACCTCCATACATAACAAACGTTTGGCATGTACGCTAGCAGGCCATGAGCCCCGCGCGCACCGACCACGACTCCCGCCGCCAGGACGTCTCCGAGGCGGTCTGGCGGGTCCTGGCCGAGCACGGCTTCGGCGGCCTCACCATGCGCGCCGTGGCGGCGGCGCTGGGATCGTCGACCGGGCTGGTCACCCACTACTTCGCGGGCAAGCGCGAACTGATCGCGCACGCCCTGGACATCCTCGAGGTCCGGACCGCGCAACGCCCCCGCCGGGCGGCTCCCGCGCCCGGCCTGGCGGCGCTGCGCACGCAGATCCTCAACATCCTCCCGCTGACCCCCGACGCGGCCGCGATGAACCGGATCTGGGTCGGCTCCTGGGACGTCGCCCTGGCCGACCCGGAGCTGTTCGCCGCCCAGAGCCTCCGCTACGAACGCATCCGGGCCGGCCTGCGCGCCTGCGTCGAGGACGCCCAACGGCTGGGCGAGCTGCCCGCCGGCGACCCGGCCGGGCTCGCCACGACGGTGCTGTCGTTCACCCACGGGCTGGTGGTCCAGGCGCTGTTCGATCCCGAGCGGCTGCCGGCCACGACGCAGACCCGGCTCGTCGACGACTTCCTCGCGGCGCTCGCCCGCTGAACCGCGGCCGTTCGCCGCGCCGCGACCGGGTCCACCGCGGCGTCGGGCTGCCCGCCCGCCGCCGCCGCACGCCGACTCGCTCGGGCAGGCCGACCGACCCGGTGATGAGTTGTCGCGCCCGCAGGCGTCACACCTACGCCGGAACACGACGAGGCGGAAGGATGACGTGATGGGTGCGGACACGCGGCGGGACGGGCCGGGCGGGAGCGGGCTACGGGAGGTCGACGAGCCGGCGTTCTCGGGGCTGGCCGAGCGGCACCGGCGGGAGCTGCACGTGCACTGCTACCGGATGCTCGGGTCGTTCGAGGACGCCGAGGACACCGTGCAGGAGACGTTCCTGCGGGCCTGGCGGCGGCGGGAGACCTTCGAGGGGCGGTCGACGTTCCGGGCCTGGCTCTACCGGATCGCCACCAACGCCTGCCTGGACCTGCTCGCCAGGTGCCGCCCGGCGCCCGCGAGCGGCGGCGAGGTGCCGTGGCTGCAGCCCTACCCGGACCGGCTGCTCGACGAGCTGCCGGCGGGCGGCGCGGATGAGCCGGAGACCGCCGCCGTCGCGCGGGAGACGATCGAGCTGGCATACCTGGTCGCGGTCCAGCACCTCGCGCCGCGCCCACGGGCCGTGCTGATCCTGCGGGACGTGCTCGGCTGGCCGGCGCGGGACGTCGCCCAGTTCCTCGGGGACTCCGTCAACTCCGTCAACAGCGCGCTGCAGCGGGCCCGCGCCGGCATGCGGGAGCACCTGCCCGCCGAACGGCAGGACTGGACCGGCGGCGAGGGGGACGCCGGGACCCGCGAGTTGGTACGCCGCTTCACCGAAGCCAGCGTGGCCACGGACGTCGACGGGCTCGCGGCGCTGCTGCGCGACGACGTCCGCTGCTCGATGCCACCCACGCCGGGCCTGTACGTCGGCCGCGACGCGGTGGTGAGGAACTGGGTCGACGACGGCTTCGAGGGCATGACCGGTCTGCGCGCCGTCCCCACCGCCGTGAACCGGCAGCCCGCCGTCGCCTTCTACCACTGGCGGGAGCGGGAGGGCGCGTACCTGCCGCTGACGATCGACGTCCTGCGCGTCACCGGCGGGGCGATCACCGAGATCGTCATCTTCCACGACGACCGTTTCCCGCGCCTCGGGCTGCCGGAGCGCCTGCCGGCGGACGGCACGCGGTAACCCCCGGAGCGGACGCTCGCGCGTGTCGCGGTGGCGGCGGGCGCGCGGCGCGTCACGCGCCGGTCGATCCATCCCCTAGGACCCGGTCACCGACCGATGGAGGAACGACATGGACAGCATGGATGACACCGGGGTCGTCGCGGGCCCGGCATCGGGCCGGGCCGGCCGCGCCCATCGGTACCGCGGGCTCGCCGGCACCGGGCTCGTCGCCACGCTCGCGGCGGCCGGGTCGACCGCCCTCGCCGCCGCGCTCGCCCGGGCCGTCGGCGTCAACTTCGAGATCCCCGACGGCGGTGAGTCGATCCCGTTGGCCGGGTTCGCCGTGGTGACCGGCTTCTTCTCGCTCGTGGGGGTCGTCATCGCCGTCGCCCTGCTTCGCTGGAGCGCCCGCCCCGCCGAGCGGTTCGTGTGGACGGCGGTATCGCTGACCGCGATCTCGCTTCTCCCGCCCGTCCTCTCCGGGGCGAACGCCGCCACCATCGCCGCCCTGCTCGGGCTGCACCTCGTCCCCGCGGCGGTGATGATCCCCGCCCTGGCGGCGAGCCTCCGCGCCCGGACACCGGCGACCGTGGGAGGCGGCCACGCCACAGGTCGCCAGGTTCCGTGACGTCATGAGGTTGGCAGGAACGTACGGTTCTGGCACCCTGCCGAACATGCCCGACACCGCCGCACCGCCGCGCGGCGTGCCCGTGCGGGCGCGAGCCGCTGCGGGCGGGCCGGTGACGAGCCCGGGCCGGCGGGCCGGCGACCTCGACCGGGCCGCCTCGGACGCGCACCGCCTCGGCCCGGCCGCCGCCGGTACGCACGGTCCGGCCCGGCGGCACGGCCGCGACCGGCTCGGGTTCGCGCCGGCAGGCGCCCGCCCACCACTCGCCGGCGGATGAACCTCAGGGTCCGCGTACACCAGGGGCGGCTAGGCGCCGATCGGTACCGCGTCCTCCGCCCAGCCGTGCCGGTGACCGGTGCGGCGCTGCGCGACGACAACCCGTGGTACGTCCTGGAACTCGACGCCGAGGCCGCGTTCACCATCGCGGGCCTGTGGATGCTGGCAGCCCGGTCGCGCCGGACGCTGATCCACCTGCCCTTGCGAGGCGCCCCGCCACCGGAGCCCTCCCCCGCCACCGTGGCCGTCGGTGAGCTCGACCTGCTGCTCGCCCACCACGACCTGCAGTTCGCCCCGAACCGGTGGAAGCAGCTACGCCAGCGCCTGGGAGCCGGGGCCGCGCACACGATCTCCTGGAACCCGAACGACGTCCCCACCTGGGACGAGGTCCACGAACTCAACCGCCGAGCCCGTCGCCGTCCCTCGCTGAGAGACGGGTTCCACCAGCGCCTGCACGCGCACACCCTGTTCATGGCCGGCAACACCGTCGCGTTCCGTCGGACGGCCCGGTACATCCTCGACATGGCGCTCTGGCGACCGGACCCCGGCCAACCCGGCGCCTACCACTCCGCCACGATGCACCCCGCCGACGGGCACTTCGCCACCACCGGGCAGGGCATCTACCTCGTCAGGCGTCGCTGATCACCCGTCGACCTGCCGATGCGTCGGGCCGGGGTCGAGGTCGGCGACGACGGCGCGGGCGGGCGGGCGGGGCGGGGCGGATGGTCCGGGTGCCGGCGTGGCGGGTCACGATGAGCCTCCAGATGGGCGGCCACGTCGTCGTGGTCGGCGCCCGACCGGAGGCGACGAAGCCACGGAACTTGCTGCGGGGTCTGCCGCGGTGGCTGAGATCCAGCGGCCAAGGCGGGCCGCGGCGGCCTCAGAGCGTGTTTGAGATCGGGTTGATCAGGTCCGGGTGAAGGTGCGGCGGGCTTGGCGGCGTGCGGGTTGGCCGCGGGTGATGCGGCGGGTC
>NZ_JBSGDY010000139.1:0-17217 GCF_053602615.1 Micromonospora sp. NPDC004336 | reverse complement strand
GAAGGGATTTCTGTAGTTTGATCTTCCTCTCAGTCAGCGCACCGTTGGCGGCGCGCGCGCGACCGGCGGGCGCCCGCCCTGCGGCGGGACGGGGTGATGCGGCGGCTGTCCGCCCTGCGGCGGGGCCGGATGGAACGGCGGCAGCGCGGCGTAGCCGGGGTGCAGCGTGACCTGCCGGGCGAGCTGGTCGGTCAGCAGCCGTACCCGGGTCAGCGGGTGCTGCGGGAAGTACGGGTCGTGGTGCCGGTCGTCGGCGACGTGCGACGGCAACCCGCCCTCGACGTCCGCACCGTACGGATGGGGCCGGAAGTAGTTGTCGGGGCCCACCTGCGCCATGACCACCGCCTCCCGCTGGCCGGTCATCCCGCTCTCGACCGCCTGCACCTTCAACACCGCGCTGCACGTCGCCTTCGGCACGATGAAGGTGCCGATGAAAGCCTGGCCGTGCGGCTGGTGGGGGAGCCTGACCTTGATGATCTGGCGCAGCGCCGGCTGGCCGCCGAGGGGCAGGACGTCGGCCTCGATCAGCCCCGCGCCCTTGGCGGCCGTCATGCCCGCCAACAGCCGCCGCAGCGTGTACGGATCCGTCAGCGACGCCGGCAGGTCGGGGACCATGTTGATGAAGTTCGCCTGGATGACGATCTGCTCGTCGTTGGTCCACGTGTCCTCGGCGACCTGGTTGAATCCGGCGAAGAGGAAGTGCTGGAAAGGATGCACGGGCGCCGATCGTACTGGACGGGGTGGACGGTGGGCCGGTCCCGCGCTCGGCACGCTCACCCGCTCGCGGGTCCGTCCCCCGGGTCCCCGGCGACGGCGGAGCGCGTCAGCCGCCAGTACTGCCGCCTGTGCTCGTCGCGGACCACCACCCCACAGCGGGCCAGTTCGCCGCGCAGCTCCCGCGCCTCGCCGCCCCGGTCGTCGTCGAGCGCCCGCTGCCGGGCCCGCAGCAGCGCGTCCGCGCCGGCCGGCAGGCCGGGCAGCCCCGGCACCCACCGCCGGTACGCGTCCCGGTGCGGGTCGGCCTCCGCCCACGGCCAGCCGTGCGCGCGGAAGGCCGCCCGCAGCCGGTCGGCGGCCAGGTCCGACTTCTCCCGGGCCAGCTCGTCGTCGTCCGGGCCGAGCAGCACCAGCTCCTTGCCGTCGACGAACACCACGCGCACCTCCCGACGCGTGACCTCCCGGCGCCTGCCGTCGCGGCGCAGCCCCACCCGTTCGGCGTCGACGGTGACGGCGAGCCGCTCGGCGGTGCCGATGGCGGCGACCACCATGCCGCCCAGCGCGCCGACGGCCATCCCGCCGATGCCGGCCCGCGCGTCGGGCAGCCCGGCGACGAACTCGAGCAGGTCCCGCGCCGGGACCCAGGGCAGCCCGGCGAGCCACCCCGCGCCTGCGGCGAGCAGCCACCCGGCGCCCGCGCCGAGCACCGGGAAGCCGCCCCAGAGCAGCGCCAGTTCCGCCGCGCCGCCGTCGACGACGGTGGGAGCGCCGTACCCGTCCACCGTCACGACACCTCGCGGCGCAGGGTGCGGACCAGGCCGGCGACCAGTGGAACGACCAGCCAGACCAGCAGCGACACCGCGAGCCGTCCCCACTGCCCGGCGGTGACGTCGGGCGTCAACAGGGGTTCCATGGTGCGGCCGGTGTCCAGCCAGCCCGCCGGCCGCTCCAGCGGCCGGATGATCCCGCCGAGGACCGACCAGAGGGTCGGCAGCAGCAGGTAGCCGACGATCGCCAGCGGCGTGTTGAGCAGCAGCAGGCCGAAGCCGGCGCCCATCAGCACGTTGGCCACCTGGAACACGGCCGCGTGCAGCAGCAGCGTCCCCTCGAAGCGCCAGGTGCCCGCGCCGCCGGTCGCGCCGGCGACCACCGTCCCGACGGCGGCCAGGGCGAGGCAGACCAGCACCGAGGCCAGGGCGGTAAGCACCGTCGCGGCCAGCTTGGCGGCGATCACCCGCCCCCGGCGGGGCACCAGGGCGAACGTGGTGAGCGCGCTGCGCTGCGACCACTCGCCGGTGATCGACAGGATGCCGAGCACCGGCAGCAGCACCCCGACCGGCAGCAGCGTCGGCAGGAACAGGTTGGCGAGGTCCTGGTCGGCGTCGGGCGCCCAGATCAACTGGACGACCACGAGGGCGGCGGCGAGCAGCCCGATGCTGATCAGCAGCCACAGCCCGGCCCGGGTGTCGACGAGCTTGCGCAGCTCGACGCCGGTGAGCCGCGGCAGCGACGGCCGGCGCGCCTCCGGCCGGCGGTGCGGCGCGGCGGTGGACGAGGTGACGGTGGTGGTGGTCATCGGACGGCCTCCCGGGTCGACGCGCCGGCGGTCAGGGTGAGGAAGAGCTGCTCCAGGCCGCCACTGCCGGCCGGGCGCAGCTCGGTGAGGGCGACGCCGGCGTCGGCGGCGGCCTGCCCGACCGCCTCGGCGTCGGCGCGGACCAGCAGCCCGTCGGTGCCCTCGGTGACCGGCAGCCCGGCCCGGTGCAGCGCGCCGCGCAGGGCCGCCGCGTCCCGCGCCCGGACCAGGGTGCCGCCGCCGGCCAGCAGCTCGTCCTTGTCGCCCTGGGCCACGATCCGGCCGCCCCCGATGACCACCAGCCGGTCCGCGACCGCCTCCACCTCGCGCAGCAGGTGGGAGGAGAGCAGCACGGTGCCGCCCCGGTCGGCGAAGTCGCGCAGCAGGCCGCGCATCCAGAAGATCCCCTCCGGGTCCAGGCCGTTGGCCGGCTCGTCGAGGATGAGCACGCGCGGGTCGCCCAGCAGCGCGTGCGCCAGGCCGAGCCGCTGCCGCATCCCCAACGAGTACGCCCGGATCCGGCGCTTCGCCGCGACCGGGTTGAGCCCGACCAGGTCGAGCGTGGCGGCCACCCGCCGGTGCTCCACGCCCATCGTCGCGGCGGCGACGGCCAGCGCCTCCCGACCGGTGCGCCCGGCGTGCTGCGCCGAGGCGTCCAGGAGCACGCCGACCTCTCGGCCCGGGTTGGGCAGCTCCCGGTAGGACCGGCCGCCGACGGTGGCACCGCCGCCGCTGGGCGGGGTGAGCCCGCAGATCATCCGCATGGTGGTGGACTTGCCGGCGCCGTTCGGCCCGAGGAAGCCGGTCACGGTGCCCGGCTCGCAGCGGAACGACACGTCGTCGACGGCGGTGTGCCGCCCGTACCGTTTCGTCAGGTGGGTCACGTCGATCATGCCGGTCAGGCTGCCGGTGCC
Source organism: Micromonospora sp. NPDC004336 (assembly GCF_053602615.1). NCBI lineage: Bacteria > Bacillati > Actinomycetota > Actinomycetes > Micromonosporales > Micromonosporaceae > Micromonospora > Micromonospora sp. NPDC004336. The sequence goes on along the minus strand of NZ_JBSGDY010000139.1, from coordinate 14,010 downwards.
GACCGGTCGCCCGCAGCGGCCGACGGTCTCGCCCGCCGGCGACCTTGGTCGACGCACAGGTGCCGACTTTGGTAGCTGGCCGGAGCCCCGGGCGGCTGCCTAGCATGGCGGCGTGACCAGCGCCGCCGTACCCGATCATCCCTGGCTGCTGCCGGGGGCCCTCGCCGAGCCGGCAGGGCGGGCCCGGCGGACCGCGCGCGACTGGTTGGTCGACAGCCTCTGTTTCCTGGTCGGCCTCGGCTGGGTCCTGCTCGCCACGGGCGACGCGACCTCGTCCGACCCGGAGTTCGCCAGCGCGCTGCCGCAGCCCTGGATGGTCCGGGCCGACGCCCTGGTCGGGCTCGTCTGCTGCGCGCTGCTCTGGGTGCGGCGCCGGTGGCCGCTCGGGCTCGCCGTCGCGACCCTGCCGCTGACCGGGTTCTCGATGGCGGCGGCGATTCCGCTTCTGATCATCTACTTCACCGCCGTGGTGCACCGCCGCACGGCCGTGGCGCTGGCGTTGACCGCCGCCGGGCTGGTCACCAACTTCGCGTTCAGCTATACGCGCCCGGATCCTCAGCTGTCGTACTGGGAGACGACCGCGTGGGGGGTGGTGCTCAGTCTCTCCGTGCTGGCGTGGGGGATGTTCGTCCGGGCGCGGCGGCAGCTCGTCGTGTCGCTGCGGGAGCGCGCCGAGCGGGCCGAGGCGGAGCAGCAGCTGCGGGTCACCCAGGCCCGGCACCTGGAGCGCACCCGCATCGCCCGGGAGATGCACGACGTGCTGGCGCACCGCATCTCGCTGCTCAGCCTGCACGCGGGCGCGCTGGAGTTCCGGCCGGACGCGCCACCGGAGGAGATCGCGAAGGCGGCCGGGGTGATCCGGGGCAGCGCCCACGCCGCGTTGCAGGACCTGCGCGAGGTGATCGGGGTGCTCCGCGCCGAGCCGGCCGCCGTGGCGGACCCGGAACGCCCGCAGCCCACGCTCGGCGACCTGCCCGCGCTCATCGAGGAGTCCCGGGCGGCCGGGGTCCGGGTGGGCGTCCGCGACATGGTCGCCGCGGCGGAGCGGGTGCCCGCGGCGGTGGGCCGCAGCGTCTACCGGATCGTGCAGGAGGGGCTGACCAACGCCCGCAAGCACGCCGCCGGGGCCTCGGTCGCCGTCGACGTGGCGGGCGGCCCGGGCGACGGGCTGACCGTGGAGATCCGCAACCGCTGGCCGGTCGGTGGCGTCGCCGCCCCGGAGATCCCCGGCGCCGGCACGGGCCTGGTCGGCATCGCCGAGCGGGTCAGCCTGGCCGGCGGCCGGTTGGAGTACGGGCGGGACGACGCGGGCGACTTCCGGCTCGCCGCGTGGCTGCCGTGGCCGGCGTGACCGGCCCGGCGGCGGCCGGGCCGGCGGGCGCTCCCGAGGAGCCGGTGCGGGTGCTGATCGTCGACGACGACGCGCTCGTCCGGGCCGGCCTGTCGATGATCCTCGGCGGCGTGCCGGACCTGCTCGTGGTCGGCGAGGCCGCCGACGGCAGCGAGGTCCCCGCCGCCGTCGCCGCGTACGCGCCGGACGTGGTGCTGATGGACATCCGGATGCCCCGGCTCGACGGGCTCGCCGCCACCGAGGCGCTGCGGGCCGGGGCCGACCCGCCGGAGGTGCTGGTGCTGACCACCTTCGACGCCGACGAGCAGGTGCTCCGGGCGCTGCGGGCGGGCGCCGGCGGCTTCCTGCTCAAGGACACCCCGCCCGCCGAGATCGTGCGGGCGGTGCGCCGCGTGGCGGCGGGTGAGGCCACCCTCTCCCCGGGGGTGACCCGCCGGCTGATCGACCACGTGACGGCCCCGGGCACGGCGGCCGGCCCCGACCCGCGCCGGGAGCGGGCGCTGCGGCGGCTCGCCGGGCTCAGCGAGCGCGAGCGCGAGGTCGCCGTCGCGCTGGGGCGGGGCCGGACCAACGCCGAGATCGCCGGCGAGCTGTTCATGAGCGTCGCGACGGTGAAGGCGTACGTGTCGCGGCTGCTGGTGAAGCTCGAACTGAACAACCGCGTCCAGGTGGCCCTGCTGGTGCACGACGCCGGCCTGGTCTGAGCCGCGCGGCCTGTTCCGGCTCCGGGCCCGCCCGGATCGCGGCGGATTGAACCGTCCGGCCGCGCGGGCCGTACCAGTTGCCGAGGATGCGGTGCGGCGGGTCGGCCGCGCCGCTGCCGGAGCCGCGGGAGGCCTGCCGTGCGAGTTGGTGAGCAGTCGACGGATCCCATCGACCAGATCCTGGGCGAGGTGCCGGTGCCGGCGTCGTTGACCCCGGAGGACGTCCGGCTCGCGGTCCGGGCGGTGGTGGTGCACGCCGCCGAGGAGTGGCCGGCCGGTCCGCTGTGCCGCAACGACGGCGCGACGTACCCCTGCCGGCTGCACCGCTGGGGGCGGCGGGTACTGGAGCGGCACGGGCTCAACGGGCGGCAGGTCGACGCCCTGGTCCGGCACGGCAATCCCTTCGTGCACGTGCCCTTCCCGTTCCGGGTGACCGGCTCCGCACCGCCCGTTGAGAGCGGTCCGGCCGCTCACCGGGCGGGCGCGCGGCCCGCCGTCCGGCCCGCCGGCCCCGGCCGGCCGGTGGCTCCCCCCGCCACCGCGCCGCGCTGGCCCCGGGCGAGCTGAGCGGAGGTACGCCCGCTCGCGGCACCCGGGGCAGCGCGCGACGGAATCAGTCGTTGCCGGCGCCGATCCCGCAGTCCGGCGCGGACCAGTCGGTGGTGTTGGGCGTGCGGTCGCTGTCGTTCTCCCGGCGCGAGTCCACGTGCACGTGGTCGTCGTGGTCGGGGTAGCCCGGCCCGTAGATCCCGCTGAAGCCCCGGTTGCGGGCGTCCCGGGCCAGCTGGCAGAGCGACTTGCTGCGCGAGTACACGTCGGCGGCGTTGCCGTAGAGGTGCTGGCTGTCCGACGCCCCGCCGACCTGACTGTTGCAGGCGCGGCTGCGGAAGCCGCTGCTGACGTAGAGCGGGTCGTCGCCGAGGCCGCGCCGCATCGCCTCCAGCTTCCACATGGTGCGCAGGGCGTTCTGCCGGGTCTGCGTGGTGGAGAGCGGGCCGCCGGTCCACCCGCCGCGACCGCAGCCGTCGTCCAGCTCCCGGAAGCTGAAGTGTTTCGGGGTGCAGTCGTTGTCCTGGAGTTCGTAGAGCTTGGCGTAGGTCTGCGGCCCCGCGACGCCGTCGGCGCGCAGCCCGTACGCCGACTGGAACCGCCGGACCGCGGCGGCGGTCTTCGGGCCGAAGCGACCGTCGTTCTCCACGATGTCCCGGTAGCCGGCCCAGCCGGCGACCCGGATCTGCAGTTGACGGACGTCGTCGCCGGAGCGCCCCTGGTAAAGGTTGCGCTTCCACGTGTAGCAGCCGTCGGCATGGGCCGCTGGCGCGGCGACCACCGTGGCGATCGCGGCTCCCGGAATCGCCAGGGCGAATGCGACGGCCGCTCGTTTCAGGGTGTTTACGCGCACAGAAGTCCTCCCGATAGGAGTGCGATTGGGGTGGCCTCCGGGACATCGACCGGGACGTCCCGCGCTTTCCACCCTGGCACCCGGGTGGCCCTTTCGCGGCAATTAACGAGAATTGTCCTCACGATTGGCCGTTCCTGGGTCCCGCCTGGGAATCGGCCCCGTTTGCGAACCGCCCATTCCCGGCGAACGGGCCGCAGGAAAGCGGGAACGGCGCGGAAAGTCCCAGGTCGCCACAGCCGGGGTGATGTTCCCGGTGCGGTCGGGGGCGGTAACGTCAGCGCCGGCGGGAACGGGGGAGGAGGCCGACGTGGCGCGCGGTGGCGTCTTCTGCGTCGAGGGCCAGTGGCACCGTGACCTCAACGAGCGCGGCTCCGTCCTGCCCACCCTCGAGTTGCTCGAACGGCTCGGGAAGATCCGTTTCATCCACAAGGACGCGGCGACCCGCGACGAGCTGTTCTACTTCGTCGACCGCTGGCTGCTGAAGCAGTACGCCGACCACCGCGTCGGCTTCTTCGCGATGCACGGCGAACCGAGCCGGCTCTGCCTCACCGACTGGGAGTCCGTCGAACTCGCCGACGTCGCCGAGCTGATGGCCGGCCGCTGCGAGGGCCGGCGACTCTATTTCGGCAGCTGCTCGGTGCTGCGCGCCTCCGACGCCGCGTTGCGGGGCTTCCTGGACGCCACCGGGGCCGCGCTGATCTGCGGCTTCACCCGGGAGGTGGACTGGGTGGAGTCGGCCGCCTTCGAGACCGTGCTGCTCGACGTGCTCGCCAACGGCCAGCGGCACAACGCCGCCGAACTGCGGATGGGCTCGGCGCACTGGGCGCCGCTGGCGTCGTACCTCGGCTTCCGGATCATCTACGCCAACGGCCGCGCGTGGCGGCCCTCGGTCCGCCCGCGGGTCCCCGCGCAGCCCGCCGCCCGCCGCGCCGCGCCGCGCCCGCGTTGACCGGCTGGTAGAAACGGGTGATGGCACGCAGCATCGCGACGAACACCCGGGTCGGCAGGGCCGAGCTGATCGAGTTCCTCCGGCCCCGGCACCGGGTGGTGCTGATGACCACCCGCGCCGACGGCCGGCCGCAGTCCTCCCCGGTCTCCGCCGGCATGGACGGCGAGGGGCGGCTGGTCGTCTCCACCTATCCCGAGCGGGCGAAGGTCGCCAACATCCGCCGTGACCCCAGGGTCTCCGCCTGCGTGCTCTCCGACGACTGGAACGGGCCCTGGGTGCAGGTCGACGGCACCGCGGAGGTGCTCGACCTGCCGGAGGCGCTGGAGCCCCTGGTGGACTACTTCCGCCGCATCTCCGGGGAGCACCCGGACTGGGACGAGTACCGGGCGGCGATGGTCCGCCAGGGCAAGTCGCTGATCCGGGTCACGATCGACGCCTGGGGGCCGATCGCCACCGGCGGCTTCCCCGCCCGCCTGGCCGACTGACGGCCGCCGCCCGCCCCGGTGGGTCCCGCCGCGCCGGCCGGCGGTGTCAGTACGCGGCGGTGAACCGCGCGTTCTCGTGGCGCGGGTTCTCGATCTCGTCGACGATCGCCACCGCCAGGTCCTCGTAGCTGAGCACCGAGCGGCCCTCGTGGTCGGTGACCGGCTGGTCGCCGCCGGTGCGGTAGTGCCCGGTGCGCTCGCCCGGATGGAACTCCAGCGGCGGCGGGGAGACGTACGTCCAGGTCACCCCGTCGGCCGAGGAGCGGTAGAAGTCGAGGGCGTCGGCCTGGCCCTGCGCGGCGTCGCGGTACTCGTCGGGAAAGTCCGGCTCGTCGAGATTGCGGGTGCCCTTCGGGGTCAGCAGCGTCGACCCGCCGCCGACGTGGATGATCCGGGGCGCGGCGGGCATCCCCCGCAGCGCGCCGACCAGGGTCCGCGCCGCGTCGAGCCAGAGGTCGCGCTCGCCGCCGCCGATCGCCACCACCATCACGTCGGTGTCCGGCGCCAGCTCCCGCACGCTCCGCTCGCTGGTGGCGTCGCCGGTGACCACCTTGACCGCCGACGGCAGGTAGGAGGTGGCCTCCGGGCGGCGCACCGCCGCGGTGACCCGGTGCCCCCGGTCGACCGCCTCGGCGGTGATCCGCGAGCCCGCGGTGCCGCCCGCCCCGAACACGACGATGTTGCCCATGACCGCCTCCGCCCCGTCCGGCCGGGCCGGTGGCCGTCTGCCCCTCCACCCGCCGGCTTGCCGTCCGCCTCCCAGGTTATGGACCGGCCGGCCCGGCCGGTGCGGTAACCGGCGATCCGACGGGCCCGGCCCGGGGCGGTCCGCGCCGCGCAGCCCTCCGGGGCGGTCCGCACCGCGCAGCCCTCCGGGGCGTCCGGCACCGCGCAGCCCTGCGGGGCGGTCCGGCGCCGCGCGGCCCGGGACGGTCCGCCCGCCGGCCCGGCGGCTCAGTCGACCAGGGCCGAGTAGACGAGCTGGCGCAGCTGCGGCCGGAGCGGATGGGTGCTCGACGGCATGAGCTGGGTGAAGAGCAGCGCGGTGATCTCCTCCACCGGGTCCACCCAGAACGCCGTGCTCGCCACGCCGCCCCAGTAGTACTCGCCGACGCTGCTCGGCACCCGGCTCGGCACCGGGTCGTCGACGACGGCGAAGCCCAGCCCGAAGCCGATCCCCTCCAGGGTGGTCTCGGCGAAGCCGCCGGCGGAGAGCGTCTCCAGGTCGCTCCCGCCGGGCAGGTGGTTGCGGGTCATGAACCGCACGGTGCGCGGCGCCAGCAGGCGCGCCCCGTCCAGCTCGCCGCCGCGCAGCAGCATCTGGGTGAACCGGTGGTAGTCGGCGGCCGTGGAGAGCAGGCCGCCGCCGCCGGAGAGCAGGCGCGGCTTCTCGTACGCCAGGGCGCCCAGCCGGTCGAAGCGGACCGCGCGGCCGGTGCGGGGGTCGGGCGCGTAGAGCGCGGCCAGCCGGTCGGCGGCCCCGCCCTCGGCCCACCAGTGGGTGTCGGTCATGCCCAGCGGGCGGAGGATCCGGTCGGCGAAGAAGGCGTCCAGGCTCTGCCCCGAGACCACCTCGACCAGCCGGCCGAGCACGTCCGTGGCGACCGAGTAGCCCCAGGCGGTGCCGGGCTGGAACAGCAGGGGCAACTCGCCGAACGCCTGGCAGGCGGTCGCCAGGTCGACGTCCGCCGGCGGATAGAGGTCGTAGCCGGCGGCCCGGTAGATGGTGTCGACCACCGACGTCTGCATGAAGCCGTACGTCAGGCCGGCGGTGTGGGTGAGCAGGTGCCAGACCCGGATCGGCTCGATCGCCGGCACCGTGTACGGCTTGAGGGCGGAGCCCTTCGAGAAGACCCGCACGTCGGCGAACTCGGGCAGCCAGCGGCTGATCTCGTCGGTCAGCTGGAAGCGGCCCTCCTCCCAGAGCATCATCGCGGCGACGGAGGTGACCGGCTTGGTCATCGAGTAGATCCGCCAGAGCGTGTCCGCCTCGACGGGCGCCCCCGCCTCGACGTCGCGCAGCCCGTACGTGGACGCGTGGGCGATCTCGCCGCGCCGGGTGACGACCACCTGCCAGCCGGCCAGCCGGCCGTCGTCGACGTACCTGCCGAAGTGCTCGTCGATCCGCGCCAGCCGCGCCGGGTCGAAGCCGATCTGGTCCGGGTCGATGCTGCGTGCCACGCTCACCCCGCCGAAACTACAAGCCGGGGCGGCACGCGCATAGGGCCGCCCGCCACACATGTCCCACCCCGCAAGTAGCCTGGTCCGATGCCCGAGCTGACCGAGGACGCGACGTTCCGCAACGAGGACTGGTACGCCGAGGAGCTGGTGGAGCGGCACTTCGTCCGCTGCTCCTTCTTCGACGTCGACCTCAGCGAGGCGGTCAGCCGGGGCGCGGTCTTCGACGGGTGCACCTTCGGCAACGTGCGGTTCAACGCCTCCCGGCACACGGCCTCGGCCTTCACCCGGTGCGCCTTCGTCCGGTGCAACCTCTTCGAGGCCGAGTTCACCGGCTGCAAGCTGGTGGGCAGCACCTTCGCGCAGTGCGACCTGCGGCCGCTGACGGTCTCCGGCGGCGACTGGTCGTTCGTCGCGCTGCCGGGCGCCGACCTGCGCGGGGTGCGGATCACCGACGTCCGGATGCGGGAGGCCGACCTCACCAAGGCCAACCTGACCGGCGCCACGGTCACCGGGGTGGACCTGTCGGCCGCGCAGCTGCACCACGCCAAGCTCTCCCGTGCCGACCTGCGCGGCAGCGACCTGACCGCGCTCGACCCGACGGCCGTGGAGCGGGCGGGCGCGATCGTCGACGCCGGGCAGGCGGTGCTGATCGCCCAGGCGCTCGGCTTCGAGATCCGCTGAGAAAGCCGCCGCCGGTTGTCAGGTTTCCCTGCCAGAGTGGCCGGCATGGCATGGTGGTCAGATCTCGTGGCGGAGCAGCCGGAGTTCGCCGAGCGGGTGCGCGCCCGCTTCGCGGTGCGCAAGCACGGCACGATGGCGACGCTGCGCCGCGACGGCTCGCCGCGGATCAGCGGCACCGAGTTCGACTTCGGCCCCGACCAGCTGCGGCTGGGGAGCATGGCCGGCGCGCTCAAGGCCCTCGACCTGCGCCGTGACCCGCGGGTGGCGCTGCACTGCCCGACCGAGGATCCGCCCGAGGGCGACCCACGGTCCTGGGCCGGCGACGCGAAGATCGCCGGCCTGGCGCACGAGGAGCCCCCCGGTGACGACGGCTCGCACCGGTTCCGGATCGAGCTGACCGAGGTGGTGCTGACCAGGGTCGGCGACCCGGCGGACCACCTTCTCATCGAGAGCTGGCACCCGGGTCGCGGGCTGCGCCGCCGTCGCCGGCACTGAAGCCGCACGGCTGCGGCCGGCGCGAGCGGGAGCGGCCGCCGCCCCCGCGCCGGCCCGTCGGGCAGGGGAGACCCGACCCGCAACCGCTGCCGCGTCGACCGCCGGCGCGCGGGCGGAGGTCCCGCGTTCGTCCGGGCGCGCGGGCGGCGGTGGCCCGGCGGGGGTCCGGCGTTCGTCCGGGCGCGCGGGCGGCGGCCCGGCGGGGGTCCGGCGTTCGTCCGGCGCGCGGGCGGCGGCGGCCCGGCGGTGGTCCGGCGGTGGTCCGGCGTTCGTCCGGCGGGCGGGCGGGCCCCGGAGTAGCGTGGGCGCGACGAGGAGCGCGGGCGAAGGGGAGGGCCATGACGTCGAGCGAGCAGGTGCTGGACAGCCCGCAGGGCTGGGTGGCCGACCACATCCGGCGGTACGTCGAGACCGACGGCGCCGAGGGGCACGAGTGGCGGCCCGGGGTCTGCACGCTGCTGCTGACCACCCGTGGCCGGCGCAGTGGCAAGCTGCGCCGCACCGCGCTCATCTACGGCCGCGACGGCGACGCCTACCTGGTGGTCGCCTCGCAGGGCGGCGACCCGAAGCACCCGGCCTGGTATCTGAACCTGCTCGACGAGCCGTCGGTGGAGGTGCAGGTCGGCGCCGAGCGGTTCACGGCGCGGGCGCGTACCGCGACGGCCGAGGAGAAGCCGCGGATGTGGTCCACGATGGCCGCCATCTGGCCCGCGTACGACGAATACCAGGCGAAGACCGACCGGCAGATCCCCGTCGTCGTGCTCGAACGCGGCTGACCGGGAGCGGCCGGTCGCCGCCACCCCCGGCGACGGCACGACCCCGGCGACGGCGCGACCCCGCGGGACGGGGCCGCCGACCCCGGTCGTTCCCCCGCGCGGGGGAACCGGTCCACCCTCGGCGGGGAGCCGGCGCGCCGCGTACGACGGCAGCGTGGGGGCATGACCAGCACGCTGCCGGCACCGGCCCCGCCCCGACCCGCCACCCACCCCCGCCGTCCGGCCCTGCCGTACGCCGTGATCGCCTGGGCCCTCGCCTACGGCGCGGTGCGGCTGCACTGGGCCCTGACCGGCGCGCCGGAGTTCCCGCCGCTCGACACGGACCTCGTGGTCTTCACCGGCTGGTGGGCGGTGGCGCTCTGCGCCGCCGCCGGCCTGGTCGGCGCGGGGCTCGCCGCCGCCCGCTCCTGGCGACCGGCGCTGGCCGCGGCCGGCTGGCTGGTCTGCGCGGCGCTGCTGCTCTCCTGCGCGCTGCTGCTGCTCGACGTGGTCGGGCTGCTGATCCTCGACCCGGGCGCGGCGTTCCATCCGGGCGCCCTGCTCAGCCGCCTCGCCTGCCTGGCCGGGGCCGCGCTGCTGCACGCGGCGGTCCTCGGGCACCGGCGTCGGCTGCACGGCGACTGCCGCCGGTGCGGCCGGGCGGGCCCGGTACGCGCCGCGACGTCGACGGTGCCCACCTGGGCGCGGGTGGCGGCCTGGGCGGCGGTGGCCGGCTGCCTGCTGCGGCTGGCGGCCCAGGTGTGGATCGGCTTCGAGGACATGTCGCTCGGCCAGAGCGCGTCGATGATCGCCTTCGAGGTCGGCTTCCTGCTCGCCGGGGTGCTGCTGCCGCTGGCCCTGGTGCACTCCTGGGGCGTGGTCTGGCCCGGGTGGGTGCCGCTGCTGGCCGGCCGGCGGGTCCCCCGGCTGCTGCTCCTCGTCCCCGCGGCGCTGCTCTCCGTCGGCCTGGTCTGCTACTTCGCGGTCGGCCTCGCCCAGCTCACCGTCGAGACGGTCACCGGCACGTTCGACCCGGGCGACGGCCGCTACCCGCTGGCGTTCTTCTGGATCGCCGAGCCGGCGTACTGGCTGTGGGGTTGGGGGCTCGGCGTCGCCGCGATCGGCCACCACCTGCGCACCCGGCGCCCGTGCCGGGGCTGCGGCCGCTGACCCGGGGACAGTTTGTCCGTCGCGCCGCGTCCGGCGTGCCGTAACTTCCTGCTGTCCACGCCCGACAATCCTCTGTGGAGGCACGTCCGATGAGCAGCACCGCCACCCGCACCGTCCGTCCGACCGGCCCCCGGGGCGCCGGGGAGCCGTCCGGGGAGGTGCTCCGGGAGATCCCGCTGCCGCCGTACGTCACCGCCGAGGACGCGCAGTTCGCCGTCCGGGCGGTCGTGGTGCACGCGCCCCGGCGCTGGTCCGGCGGCACGGTCTGCCGCAACGACGCCAGCCCGCACCCGTGCCGGCTGCACCGCTGGGGCACCCGGGTGCTCGCGCAGCGCGGCCTGCGGCCCGCCGACATCGCCGCGCTGATCGCGGGCGGCGACCCGACCGCCGAGCCGCCGCACCGCCCGGGTGCCTGAGCGCCGGCGGGGCCCTCGCACCGGGCCCCGCCGGCCCGTCAGCAGGCGACGGGCTTCACCCAGGAGCACTCCAGGCCCTCGGGGACCCGGGGCGCGTCGGGCGCCGTCGGGGGCGCGACGCGCGCCGCGGTCGCGCCCTTCTCCGTGTACGAGGCGAGCGCGATCGCGATCTGGTCCTCCAGCCCCTTCACCGACGAGACCAGGTAGTTGTTGAGCAGGATCGAGAAGGCCAGCACCCGCCCGTCGGCGTCGGTGACGTAGCCGGAGAGGCCGGAGACGCCGGTCAGGCTGCCGGTCTTGGCGCGCACGTTGCCGGCCGCCGGGGTGCCACGCATCCGGCTGCGCAGCGTGCCGCCGACGAAGCGGTCCGGGTCCCCGGCGACCGGCAGGGCCGCGTACCAGGTGTCGAACCAGGGCTCGGCGCGGACGGCGGTGAGCAGGTCCACGAACTCGTCGGCCGGGATCAGGTTGCGCCGCGAGAGCCCGGAACCGTCCCGCTGCCGCAGGCTGCCGGTGTCCATCCCGGCGTCGGCGACGTACTCGCTGATCGCCGCCAGCCCGGCCGACCAGGTGCCGGCGCCGGTGAGCATCCGGCCGATCTCCTTGGTCAGCACCTCGGCGTGGCCGTTGTTGGAGAGCTTGAGGAACGGCACCATCAACTTGGCCAGGGGCATCGACTCGTGTCGCGCCACCTCGGCGGCCTCCTCCGGGGTGGCCTGGCCCAGCACGGTCCGGCCGAGCACCCGCACGCCGTGCTTGCGCAGGGCCGCGCGGAAGACGTCGGCGGCGTAGCCGGTGGGCTCCCAGACGGTGACCCAGTCGCTCGCCGGCTGGCCGCCCAGGGCGATCTGCCCGGTGACGACGACCGTGTTGCCGCCGTGCGCGCGCTCGAAGGAGATCGAGGTCTCCCCGGCGGCGACCGTCTGCGCCCGGTTGTCGATCTTCAGGTATCCGGTGGCCGGGGTGGTCGTGACGACCGGGCGGGCGCCCGCGCTCGCGCCGGGGGCGGCCTGCACGATGACGGTGCCCGCGTCGTAGTCCGTGTCGGGCGCCACGGTCAGGGCGGAGACCTGCGCCGCGTAGTAGTAGGGCTCGTCGTCCCAGGTCCAGTCGGGGCCGAGGCGGGTGCTGTCGTAGCGGGTGTCGTCGGCGACCAGGTTGCCGGTCACCACCCGGACGCCCCTGGCGGCGACCTGCGCGGCCAGCGCGTCGTAGTCGGCGGCGAGCATGGTCGGGTCGCCGCCGCCGCGCAGGTAGAGGTCGCCGGAGACGAGCCCCGCGCGGCGGGATCCGGTGGAGCGCACCTCGGTGCTGAAGCGGTGGCCCGGCCCGAGCAGCTCCAGCGCCGCGGCCGCGGTCAGCAGCTTGGTGTTGGAGGCGGGCACCAGCCGGCGGTCGCCGTTGCGGTGGTAGACGCTCTCGCCGGTGGCGGCGTCCTTCACGACCACCGACGCCTGCGCCCCGGCCAGCCGGGAGTCGGCGAGGATCGCGTCGATCGTGGCGTTGAGTCGGGTCGCCGCGGGGGTCGGTGACTCGGCGGTGGCGGTCGGGGCGCCGGCCGTGGCGGCGGCGACCACCAGCGCGGCCAGCGCGAGCGACCGGGGGAAGAGACGACGATGCATGCGCTGATGCTGCCACGGAGATATCTGCCAGAGAAGACCGGCAAGCGAAAGAAATTTCCGTTCGTGTTCGCGGCGTGTGAGCGGCGAGACGCCGGGGAGCGGGCAGGCGGGCGGGGCGACCGTTGTTGCACCCGGTATGGACGAGCGCTCCGTCGACGTGCTGGTGATCGGGGCCGGGCAGGCCGGCCTCTCCGCCGGCTACCACCTGCGCCGCGCGGGCTTCGCCCCCGGTGACGGCTTCGTGATCCTCGACGCGGACGACGGGCCGGGCGGGGCGTGGCGGCACCGCTGGCCCACGCTGCGGCTCGACCGCGTGCACGGCTTCCACGACCTGCCCGGCCTGCCGTTCCCGGCGGCGGGGCCCGACCGGCCGGCGGCCGAGGTGGTCAGCGCCTACTTCGCCGCCTACGAGCGCGAGTACGCCCTGCCCGTGCGGCGGCCGGTCCGCGTCCACGCGGTGCGCGACCGGCCCGACGGCCGGCTGGACGTCCTGACCGACCGGGGCGACTGGTCCGCCCGGGCCCTGGTCAACGCCACCGGCACCTGGACCCGGCCGTTCTGGCCGCACTACCCGGGCCGGTCGAGCTTCCGTGGCCGCCAGCTGCACACCGCCGACTACCGGGGACCGGCGGAGTTCGCCGGCCGACGGGTCGTGGTGGTCGGCGGCGGTACGTCCGCCGTCCAACTGCTCGCCGAGGTCTCCACCGTCGCGGCCGGCACCACCTGGGTGACCCGGCGCCCGCCCGACTTCCGGGACGAGGAGTTCACCCCCGAGCGGGGGCGCGCGGCGGTGGCGCTGGTCGACGCGGCGGTCCGCGCCGGCCGCCCACCGGCCAGCGTGGTCGGCGTGACCGGGCTGCCGCTCACGCCGGAACTGCGCCGGCTGCGCGAGCGCGGCGTACTGGACCGGTTACCCGTGTTCGACCGGATCACGCCCGACGGGGTGGCCTGGGACGACGGCGGGTTCGTGCCCGCGGACGTGATCCTCTGGTGCACCGGCTTCCGGGCCGCGCTGGACCACCTCGCGCCGCTGCGGCTGCGCGCCCCCGGCGGCGGTATCACCATGGACGGCACCCGGGTGGTCGCCGACGAGCGGATTCACCTGATCGGGTACGGCCCGTCGGCGAGCACCGTCGGCGCCAACCGGGCCGGGCGCGCGGCGGCACGCGACATCCGCGCCCGGCTGGCGCCGACCGCCGCCCGGCACTGACCCCGCTCTATTTGACGGATGCCCCGGCAGGGGGCAACGTAGGCCGTGAAGGGGGCCCTCTGCGGCCCCGACCTGCGACGGCGACGTGTGTCGCCCTTCCGTCGCCTCCGCCGTGCGCCAGCGGCCGGCCGAGCCCGGCCCCGCGCCGCGAATCCGAGAATCCACGAGGAGACTCCGCCATGCTCACCATGACCGACAACGCCGTGCTGGTCATCCGCGACCTCGCCAACCAGCAGGACGTCGCCGAGGACGGCGGAGTGCGGATCGCCGCCGACACCGAGGCCGGCTCGCTCACCGTCGAGCTGGTCGCCGAACCGGTCGAGGGCGACCACGTGGTCGACAACCAGGGCGCCCGGATCTTCCTGGACTCCGACGCCGCCGAACTGCTCGGCGACGCCTCCGTCGACGCGAGCGTCGACGACGAGGGCATCGTGCAGTTCGGGTTCACCGAGAAGCAGTGAGCGCCAAGCCGGCGCGCCCGCCGAGCAGCTGACCCTCCTCGACCGGCTGGCGACCGCCGTACGGCTACGGCCAGGTCCTGGCCGGGCACTGCGACGGCCTGTTCGCCCGGGCCCTGTCCCAATACCGG